>NZ_JASJVS010000004.1:0-139512 GCF_035019605.1 Undibacterium sp. 5I2
GGTAATGATACCGACTCACTACCCTTTTGCGACAGCCTCTGAAGGCCGGGGTTTCAAACCCTAGTCAGATTTTTGATCAATAAGACGATCGAGACTACATTTCCGCCATGGAAAACAAACGACTGTGCTCGCGTATCGCATAGCGATCGGTCATCCCGGCGATGTAGTCGGCGATCTTTCTGGCCTGTAACTGCGGCCCAGCATCAGCATGGCCGCGTATCTGGTAATCGGGCGGTAACAAGATCGGTTCAGCGATCATGGCTGCGAATAATTCATGCACGATACGGCGCGCTTTCGAAGTCATGCGATTGACTTGGTAATGCCGATACAGGTTTTGATGCAGAAACTGCTTGAGAAGTTTCGCATCCGCATACTGCTGCTCAGAAAAAGCAATCAGCTTGCCCATGCCGCGCACGGCGTCGATGCTGGCAGGCGCGGCGGCGGCAAGCCGCGCCGAGGAGGTACGCGTTAAATCGCTGATGAGGGTATTGATCATGCGCCGTATGGTTTCGGCAATCGCACGCCGCCCTTGCAAACCGGGATAGGCCTGTTCGACTTGATGGCGGTGCCGCGCAAAAAAATCGACTTCCATCAATTGCGCTTCGCTGATCAAGCCGGAACGCAAGCCATCATCGATATCGTGGTTGTTGTAGGCGATCTCATCGGCCAGATTGCATAACTGCGCTTCCAGACTGGGCTGGGTTTTGTCGATGAAGCGCTGGCCGACCGTACCGAGGGCGGCCGCATGCGCCAGCGCGCAGTGTTTGAGTATCCCTTCGCGCGTCTCAAAGCACAGATTGAGGCCATCAAAGGCGGCGTAACGCTCTTCGAGCTGATCGACCACCCTTAGACTCTGCAAATTATGTTCGAAGCCGCCATACGGCTGCATACAGGCATTGAGGGCATCTTGACCGGCATGGCCGAACGGGGTGTGGCCAAGGTCATGGGCTAAGGCGATCGCTTCCACCAAATCTTCGTTCAAACGCAGAGTGCGCGCGACCGAACGGCCGATTTGTGCAACTTCCAAGCTATGCGTGAGGCGAGTACGAAACAAGTCGCCCTCATGGTTGACGAAGACTTGGGTTTTATATTCGAGGCGACGAAACGCTGAACTATGAATGATGCGGTCACGGTCACGTTGAAATTCGCTGCGCGTGGCCGGGGCCGGCTCAAGAAAAAGCCGCCCTCGCGAACTCGCAGATTGGGCGGCATAGGGTGCCAAATGTTGGTCAGAGAGGCGCATTGCTAAGGTGAGATACAGTGTTGTATGGTTTCTAAGAGAATTTTTTCCGGTACATGACTGATAATGGCCGTACCCAACGGTTTGAGCAAGATGAATTTGATTTGCCCCCCCTCGTTTTTTTTATCGACTTCCATCAACTCTAACCAACGCTGCGGGCCGAGGTCTGGTGCGATCACCGGCAAGCCAGCCGCTTCGACCAATTGCTTCAAGCGGGTTTTGCTGACGTAATCGAGGTGGCCTAAGCGAAATGACAATTCCGCCGCCATCACCATGCCGCAACCAACCGCGGCACCATGTAACCAGGCACCGTAGCCGAGGCCAGACTCGATGGCATGACCGAAGGTGTGGCCGAAATTCAAAATCGCACGTAAGCCACCTTCACGCTCATCTTGCCGCACTACATCGGCTTTGATTTCGCAGGAACGCACCACCACATGGGCCAGCGCCTGCGGATCTTTGGCGCGCAATTGCACCATGTTTTCTTCCAGCCAAGCAAAGAAGGCCAGATCGATGATCGCCCCATGCTTGATGACTTCGGCCAAACCGGCCGACAATTCGGCATCGGGCAAACTGTTGAGGCTGCTGATATCGGCGATGACTGCCTGCGGTTGATAAAACGCCCCTATCATGTTCTTACCAAGCGGATGATTGATACCGGTTTTTCCACCGACCGAGGAATCCACTTGTGAGAGTAAAGTCGTGGGCATTTGCACAAATGGCACGCCGCGCATATAAGTCGCCGCGGCAAAGCCAGTCATGTCGCCGACCACGCCGCCACCGAGCGCGAGCAAAGTGGTTTTGCGGTCGCACTTATGCGTGAGCAAATGATCAAAAATCAAATTCAGGCTATCCCAAGTTTTATAGGCTTCGCCATCGGGTAAAATCACTGCGCTGACTTCTTTTCCAATTTGCTTCAAGGCACTACTGAGGCGCGCCAGATACAAAGGTGCAACCACGGTATTCGTCACGATGACGATGCGGCTAGCGCTGATTTTATGTGCCAACACGGCCACATCATCGAGCAGGGCCGGGCCGATCACAATGGGATAGCTGCGCTCGGCAAGATCGACGTGGAGGTGTTGACAGGATTGGGGGCCGACAGAGTGCATACGCTGAGTGTAAGTTTCAAACGCGGCCTGTTCATGCGATTTCGGTAACTTGTCGACAATATTCTGTACCAAGTACTGAACATTAGGACGACCGGTTTCGATGATCAGATGGGCCGCTTGTTGGTATAAGGGATGGCGTTGGGCTTCGAGTTCTTCGAGCTTTTTGCGCGGATCGGCGGTACGTAATAAGGGACGGTTTTTATCGTTGCGGGTACGCTGCAAGATACTGTTAATGCCGGCACGCAAGTAGACGACGGTACCGCGTTCATGCAAATAACGCCGACTGTCAGGGTCGAGTACCGCGCCACCGCCGGTGGCCAGCACGATATCGTCCTGCGCCGTCAAATCACGGATGACTTCGGCTTCGCGCTGACGAAAACTGGCCTCGCCTTCGATTTCGAAAATCACCGGAATACTCACGCCGGTGCGCGCCTCGATTTCGTGGTCAGAATCGAAAAATCGTTTATTGAGCTTTCTGGCCAGTGCGCGCCCGACGGTTGTCTTGCCGGAGCCCATCAAACCAACTAAAAAAATATTGCCAGACATTTCAAAAAAATCCCGGGTAAAAAAATTGAAGCGACTCATCACCGAGAAAATCGCCGTGATAGCAATGATACCGCCAAGCCTGGGCGCGGGCTTGGCGATCTGCAGCAAGCTGCAACAATCAGCGGCTTACTGTACCGTGATGGCGACAGCGACCAGATTAGTAATACCATCCGACACTTGAATATTGGCCGTACCGACCGCTAAGGCCTGCAGTTGGAAACTACCATCGGAATTGAACACCACGCTGACAACACTGGTGTTGCTACTGACCACAGCATACTGTCCGGTGCCGCCGCTGGCATAATACTTTTGCGAAATAGTACCGATTGGCAAGACCGACGCCACCAAATTACTGCTCAAAGGCAAACCGGTACTAAGTGTGGCATTGATAGTCAGTTTCGTACCGGCTGAGTCAGTCACGGTAATTTGCGAACTACCGGTGCCGACCGCATTGATCGTCATGTTCGTACCGTTACCTGTGAGCGTCACCGTCGCCGCACCGGTGCTGCTGCTGACAAAATACGGGCTCACGCCACCGCCTATGATATAGGACTGACTCGTCCCAGGCAAGATTGTCACATTCGCCGCCGCCGTCGTATACAACGGTGCTTTCGGCGACGTCGCACCGGGTGAACCACCACCGCCGCCGCAGGCAGTAAGCAAGGAAAGGACCAGCAAGCTCATCAAGACCCGAAAATACGTCATCATCAACACCTATTCTAAGTACAGTTTTAATAAAAAATAAATACTCGCTGCCGTCTTACTTGGCACCGAAGCGATCGGTCATGATTTTCGGTGTAATGAAAATCAACAATTCCGTCTTGTTATTGATACGACCGGTAGTCTTGAATAAGTTGCCAAGCACGGGCAAATCACCGAAAAATGGGATCTTGGTCACATTATCGGATTCGGTCTGTTGATAGATACCACCAAGCACCACGGTGCCGCCGTTTTCTACCAAGACCATGGTCTTGACTTCCTTGGTATCGATGGCAAAGCCCATCGTGGTTTGTTGGCCGACGCTGTCTTTATGCACTTCCACATCGAGAATGACGTTGCCATCTGGCGTAATTTGCGGCGTCACTTCGAGGCGCAGAGTTGCCTTACGGAAGGCGATCGAGGTCGCACCGCTGGACGTTGCTACTTGATAAGGCAATTCTGTACCTTGTTCAATCAAGGCTTTCAATTGATCGGCCGTAACGACGCGCGGACTGGAAATAATCTTACCCTTGCCATCGGCTTCGAGTGCCGACAACTCAAGGTTGAGGAAACGGTTGGCAGCGGAAGAGAACAAACTGACCGCGACGCTGCCTGGACTCAAACCGCCGATGCCGGTTGCCGGTAAATTAACGAATTGAGAATTCGGTGTGTAACTGCTGCTGGTCAACGCCGCTTGCCCGGTTTGCTCACCAACACCCTGATAGTTTCCAGTCAAACCAACCCGTGTATTTCCCGCCACACTGTAACCGGCATTCCCACCATTTACCCCGCGCAAATCGGTGAAACCGAGTTTGGCACCAAGATTTTTACTGAAGGTATCATCGGCTTCGACGATACGGGCTTCAATCAACACCTGCTTGGAGGCGATATCAGTCTTTTGTATCAGCTTGCGAACTTCTTCAATTTTCGAAGGAATATCGGTGATGAACAATTGATTGGTACGCGGCTCGATCACGGCGCTGCCGCGCTTCGACAGCAAGCGATTGGTCGAGGAGCCATCGACCCCGAACACTTGCTTGAATGCTTCAGCTTTCTGGTAATTGAGCTGAAATGATTCCGTTCTCAAAGGCTCGAGTTCGGCGATCTGGGCTTTTTGCTCCAACTCCAACTTCTCTTTGGTCAACAATTCATCTTTCGGGGCGATCCAAATGACATTGCCATTTTTGCGCATGTCCAAGCCCTTGATTTGCATGATGTTATCGAGCGCCTGATCCCATGGCACATCTTTCAAACGCAAAGTAATCGTACCGACCACCGAGTCGCTGGCGATGACATTCAAACCGCTGACTTCGGCAATAATTTGTAAGATGGCGCGTACTTCGATATTTTGGAAGTTGAATGACAAACGCTCACCGCGATAGCCTTGTGTACCTTGCGTCAACTTATTCAAATCTTCTTTGATCGGTTTCACTTCCAAGATAAATTGGGTATCGCTCTGATACGAGCTTTGCTCCCACAAACCCTTAGGCTCAACCAGCATCTGCACATTTTCACCGGACGGCGTGGTTGTCACGGTTTGCACGGGCGAACCGAAATCGGCCACATCCAATTTTTTCCGCAAGACTTCCGGCAAGCCGACTTTAAGGAAATTGACAAAGATCTTTTGCCCTTGTTGGCGCACATCAACCGCAATTTGATTGAATGGCAAATCGACGACAATTCTTCCTTCGCCAGCGATACCGCGGCGGAAATCGATATCACGCAACATGGCTTTGCCACTCGTCGGTACCGCGCTCTCGCTCTGCACTGGCAAGCCTTGCGAGCTGACCGCTGTTGCCACACCGCCAGAACCATCGATGGTGATGATCAGATATTTGCCTTCAATCGTGGAAGCATAATTGAGCGGCTTACTCATGTTGAAGATCATGCGCGAGCGACCGCTGGCCTCGACCAAGGTGGCCGAACGGACATCACCGATATTGATGTCAACGCTGGTCTTGCCGGTTTGATTCACCGTTTCAGGAAAATCAAGGGCGATCCGGGCTGGGCTGGCGATGGAGAAACCGACTGGCATTTTGCTCAGTGCCGTGTGCAAGCCGACCTTGACGATGACATTCGCACCCTGCTGATAAGCGACCACCGATTCGATACTATTGGACTCGGCGTAGGCGGACTGCGTGAGTGCCAGAATAAGCAGTGCACAGCTGATCAGCCCTGCTCTGAAACCGGTGAATAAAAACATGACGCCCCTTTTAATTGTAGTTATCAACGCATTCATTTCGTACTCTCCTGCAACTCAAGCTTGACATTACGCTCGACCCACTCGCCGGCCGCGTCTTGAACGATTTCTTTGATTTCAATTGCCGAATCAGTGATTTGCGTGATCAAACCGAAATTTTGACCGATATAGCCACGCGCCTTGGCTTGATACACCGTTTTATCCGACTGCACCAGGCCGATTCGCAACCCGGCCTTTTCTACCGTACCAACCATTTTCAGCGTATCGAGCGGAAACGCCTCAAGGGCTTCGCGTCGGCGATCCATATCGGGCCGCAAACCGTTGCTATTGTCGTTTTTTATACGCGCCAACACCACCAGCAATTTGTCGGCATTGAAAGGATCGATCTGATCCTTGCCTTGATACGACACCGGCACATAAATTTTCGGCGGCACCAGCTTGGGGATGGAGAGCTTGGTGTCTTTCTTGACCGTCGCCATCCATTCAGCCAATTCGGCACTGCTATTGTCGGAACAAGCCGACAGCACGCCAAGCGCAATGAGCAGACAGGCTATTCTTGAAAAGTTGAATATCATTTCTTCACAGCCTTTTTCAAATTCGCTTGAGCCAGTACTTCATCTTTATCCAGATAGCGAAAAGTCTTGGCGACCACGTCGAGTGTGAGCAAACCGTCTTTATTGGTCGAAACGCTCAAATTATTGAGCGTCACAATCCGCGGCAATTTGGCGATATCGGCGACGAACTCACCAAGATCGTGGTAGCTGCCATTAAGTTTAATTTCAATCGGCAACTCGGCATAGTAATCTTTAACGATCGCCCCACCCGGTTTGAACGAGTCAAATTGTAAACCACGGCCGGTACCGGCTTGATTGATGTCCGATAACAAGGCATCCATCTCGGCTTTGCTTGGCAATTGCTTTTCCATCGTCGCCACGTATTGCTGCACCAAGCCACGCTGATCAATGAGGGCATCGAGATTAATCGCTTGCTGCATCTTGTCTTTGTAATCCTGCTTGAGCTTGACTTCTTCTTGTACTTTTTGATTGATCTCGTCGGTTTGCCCATCCCAATACACAAACCAGCCGGCGATGAGCACGACCACCAAGACCAGCAAGGCCGCAGCAGCGCGCGGCGCAATCGGCCACAGTCCAGGGTGCAGTCCGTTCAAGTCACGAAACTGTCCGCTGATATCGTCAAACACTTCCTGCACGTTAATTGCCATTCCCGACCTTCTCGTTTTTAATCTTAATTAGCCGCAGGCACAGTCTTGGCCGGCTTACCGGTTTCTGCAGTCGCCGAAGCAGCTTCATCTTTTTCACGCGGACGCTTGATACCGACATTGATAGAGAAATCCGACACCTTCTTGGAATCGCGACCCTGACCGATACCGGCCGAATGGATATCGATCAAGTCGGGCTTGACCATCCACTCCGATTTATTGCCGAGGTTGCGAATGAATTCCGCCACGCGCTCTTGTGACTGCGCATAGCCATTCAAGGTCACCCTTTGTCCATCTTGCTTGAGCGAGCGCAGATACACGCCTTCCGGGGTGTACTTGACCAATTCATCAAGCAAAAATACCGGCTGGTTACGATCACCCTGCAAATCTTCGACCGCTTGTTGACGTGCTTTCAGAGAAGCGATTTCTTGCCGCAAATTGGCAATTTCTTTGATTTTTTCATCGAGCTTATCGTTGGCCGCCTTGATGTAGTTGACGCGATCAGTTTGCAGCGCGATTTCGCGCGCATTGATGGCACCGATGACGACAATGAGCAAAGCACCGACTATCGATGCCAGCAGCAGCAAAGAGTAAAAATTTTTGATCAGTTGCTTACGCTTTTCTTCCCGATGCGGCAGCAGATTAATTTTTATCATCAGCCGAATCTCCGCAATGCCAGGCCACAAGCGACCGTATAGGCCGTCGCATCATTGCGCAAAGCCTTTTCATTGACACCCGGGGCCAACTCCATGCCCTTGAAGGGACTGAGCACGGCGGTGGAAATCTTGGTGCGTTCAGCGACGATATCAACCAAGCCAGTCAGAACGGCACAGCCGCCGGTCAGAAAAATCTGGTCGACGCGCGTGTAGGGCGTGGAAGTAAAGAAGAATTGTATGGCGCGCGTGACTTCGAGCGCGGCGTTTTCCAGAAACGGTTCGAGCAACTCCATCTCGTAACTGTCCGGCAGCTCACCGTTTTTCTTTTTCAATTCCGCTTCTTCCTGTGACAAACCGTAATTGCGGACGATATCTTGAGTCAACTGGCTACCGCCGAATTGCTGCTCGCGCTCATAAATGACTTCACCGTTGAGCATGATATAGATGTAAGTGCGTTTTGCGCCGATCTGAAAGATCGCATAAATCTGTTCGCGGCCGCCGTTGGCTTGCTTTTCTATCAGGCGCTGCATAGCCGAGCGGGCAGCATACGATTCCACATCCATGACCTTGGCTTGCAAACCAGAAGCCTGCGCTACCGCGACGCGGTCTTCAATTTTTTCTTTGCGCGAGGCCGCCAGCATGACTTCTACATCTTCCGGATTAAGCGCCGGACCAATAACGCAGAAATCGAGGCTGACCTCATCCATGGAAAAGGGAATATACTGACTCGCTTCCGACTCCACCTGCACTTCCAGCGATTGCTCGCTCAAGGCGGCCGATAAAAATATTTTCTTGGTAATCACCGCGGCGGCAGGCATGGCGAGTGCGACATTTTTTGCAGTGGCACCACTCTTTTTGAGTAATTTTCGTATCGCTTCAGAAACTTGGTCGATATTTTCGATGTTACCATCTTGAATCGCACCTTTAGGCAATGGTTCGGACGCGTAGCGTTCCAGTCGGTATGCCTTATTACTGCCTTCAGACAATTCCACCAGCTTAATATCGAACGAACTGATGTCCAAACCGATAAGAGGCGGGTTTTTTCTGCCCAGCAGTGATGCAAAATCGATAGCCAAGAATATCCCCTCATAAACACGCCAGTGTGTTCTGCTTACAAATTGAAACAAAGTGCTTTACCTAAAGCACTAAATTTAAAAAAATCTCTTTAAAAACCGCTATTTACGAGACAATGATCCAAGCTTACATGAAATGCTAGCAACTTCAACTGCTTTGGTAAAGGAATTTCCTTGGAGCACATTCAGATAACGTTGCCAAATCTCCACTCTTGCGACATTTCCATCGATAAGTTGACTTATAAGTAATTTGACCTCCTGAATTCAATGTTTCAGGCTACGCAAGCTTTTGTGCGCAAGCAGAAAATCCAGTGGCACACACCGGTATAATGCGGCTTGCGATTGTTACAGAATGAAACCATGTCCGATAAAGAAAACCCAGCAGCTTCGAAATCCAAACACCCGACAGCGACCAAAGCCAGCCCGCTCAAGCGTTTTTTGCTCGCTACTTGCGGCGTGCTGTTCGGTCTCGGCGTGGCCGCGGCCCTGATCATCGGCTTCGCGCTGACGATGGCTTACCCGAACCTGCCGGAACTCGATTCGATCACCAGCTACAAACCGAAAATGCCCTTGCGCATTTTTACCGCTGACAATGTACTCATCGGCGAATTCGGTGAAGAGCGCCGCAATGTCGTGCGTCTCGATCAAATTCCGGAAATCATGAAGAAAGCCGTGTTGGCCATTGAGGATGACCGTTTTTACGAACATGGCGGCGTCGATTATCTCGGTATTACCCGCGCGGTACTGCACAATCTGACCGGCGGGGCCAAGCAAGGCGCCTCCACCATTACCCAGCAAGTGGCACGCAACTTCTTTCTGTCCAGCGAACAAACCTTCAAACGCAAGATTTATGAAATCTTGCTGGCTTGGAAAATTGAGAAAAATCTCAATAAAGACCAGATCCTCGAAGTATATATGAATCAAATTTACCTCGGTCAGCGCGCCTATGGTTTCGCCTCGGCCGCGCAGATTTACTTTGGTAAAAACATCAAAGATCTGACGATTGCCGAAGCCGCTATGTTGGCCGGCCTACCAAAAGCGCCTTCAGCCTACAATCCGGTGGCCAATCCGAAACGTGCAGCCGTGCGTCAGCAATACATCCTGCAACGCATGCATCAACTCCGTTACATCACCACAGAGCAGTTCGAGCAAGCCAAAAACGAAGAACTGCATACCAAAACCGACAGCAGCGCCTTCGGCATCCATGCCGAATATGTGTCGGAGATGGCACGTCAGTTGGTCTACGAACAATTTAAGGAAGAGACGTATACGCGCGGCCTCAACGTCTACACCACCATCACCAAAGCCGACCAAGATGCCGCCTACCTGTCATTACGACGCGGCGTGATGGAATATGAAAAGCGCCATGGCTATCGCGGCCCGGAAGCCATCATCGATATCCCGGAAGGGAAAGAAGCGGCCGACGATGCAATAGAAAAAGCACTGGCTGAGCGCAGCAACAGCGACGATCTGCAAGTCGCGATGGTGCTCGAAGCGAGCCCCAAGGCAGTGCGTGCGGTGCTGGCTGACGGCGAAGAAATCGCCATCGGTGAAACCGGCGTGAGTTTTGTCAGCAGCGGCTTATCGGCGAAAACCCCGGCCAACAAACGCATCCAGCGTGGCGCAGTGATACGGGTCATGCTGGAAGGGAAGAACTGGATCATCACCCAAATGCCGGAAGTCCAATCGGCCTTCGTTTCAGCCAGCACGACCGACGGTGCCATCAAGGCACTGGTTGGCGGCTTCGATTACAACCTCAACAAGTTCAATCACGTCACCCAAGCATGGCGTCAGCCGGGTTCGAGCTTCAAGCCTTTCATTTATTCCGCTTCACTGGAAAAAGGCTTGTCGCCATCGACCATCATCAACGATGAGCCAATCAGGTTCGATGCCGGACAAACCGGTGGTCAAGCTTGGGAACCAAAGAATTACGACGGCAAATACGATGGTCCGATGACCATGCGCCGAGGTTTGATGAAATCAAAAAATATGATTTCGATTCGTATCTTGCATAAAATCGGTGCCAAATATGGTCAGGAATACACCACCCGTTTCGGTTTTCTGCCAGAGAAAAATCCGCCCTACTTGACGCTGGCTCTCGGTGCCGGTGCTACCACGCCGCTGCAGATGGCCGGTGCCTATGCGGTGTTTGCCAACGGTGGTTACAAAATCAACCCCTACCTGATCAGTAAAATTACCGAAACCAATGGCCAAGTCTTGGTACGCGCCACACCTGAACAGGCCGGCAATGAAAGCAACCGCGTGATCGATGAGCGCAATGCCTTCCTCATGGACAGCATGCTCAAGGATGTAGTGCGTTCCGGTACGGCGGCCAAAGCCATGGTACTCAAGCGTCCGGATCTGGCCGGCAAGACCGGCACCACCAATGACTCCTTCGATGCCTGGTTCGCCGGCTATCAAGCCAAACTGGTGGCCATTGCTTGGATAGGATTTGATCAACCGCGCAATCTCGGTAATCGCGAGACCGGCGGCGGTTTGGCGCTGCCGATCTGGATCGGGTATATGCAAAAAGCCTTGAAAGATTTACCGATAGAAGAACGGCCTGTACCTAGCGGCATCATGTCTGCCGGCGGTGATTTTTACTACGTGGAAAACCCACCCGGTACCGGTGTGACCGATCTGCTGGCGGCACCGGCGAGCATGATCGACGAATAGCTCAGCGGCCTTGTTCGGCACCCAGCGTCGCCAAGGTCGCAAACAGTTCACTGCCGTCGCGCGTATTGTTCCAGTGCAGACCATCGTATTTATAATGGAAACCGCCGCTGCGCGCAGCCAGCCACATTTCCTGCATAGGCGCTTGGCTGTTGACGATCATTTTCGAGCCATTATTGACAAATTCTATCGTCAAGACATTGCCACTGCGGCTGCATTCGACATCGAGTTCATCGTTGTCGAATGCGGTTTCAAATATTTCTTGTACCTGCGCGAGACAAGTCTCGGCAAGGACCATGAATTCGGATTCAGTCATGCTACACTCCTTGGCATTGATTCACACTAAAAACGCCATTCTATACGGTGTTTACCTAATCCAAGATGCGTACACTGATTTCCACCCTGCTGTTGCTGGCCCTACTGTCCGCTTGCGGCCAAAAAAGCCCCTTGTTCCTGCCGAAAATTCCACCGGCCGCCACGCCTACCACGCCGCCCGCTGCCAAAGCTGCCACGCCGGCTGCCGCCGTGCCCGATACGCTGACAAAATAGTCAAGACTCAAGCAGCAAGTCTATGACCTGAGCGCCACTTCCACCACAGCCGCAGTGCCAGCAAGCTCAGCACCAGCAGCGCAAACAAGAGCGGTTGCACCAGATCGTGTTTGCCAGCTTTCATCCAGTAAAAATGCAGCACTGCCAGCAGGCTGATCGGATAAATCAACTTATGCAGCCACTGCCAGCGCTTGCCGCCGAGGCGTTTGATCATGCCATTGGTGCTGGTCGCGGCCAAGGGCAGCAGTGCGACGAAAGCCAGAAACCCGACTGTGATGAATGGCCGTTTGACGACATCGGCCCACATCTCTTCGATATCAAAGAAGTGATCGAACCAAAAAAATGTCAGGAAATGCAGACTGGCGTAAGAAAAAGTATACAAACCCAGCATACGACGCCAGCCTATCAGCCAATTCCACCCCGACAATTTGCGCAAGGGGGTGATGGCCAAGGTAAAGCACAGAAAATACAAGGTCCAATCACCGCTGTTACGGGTAATGAATTCGACCGGATTGGCACCTAAGCGGCCCTGCAAGGCAAACGCCACGAGACGCACGAAGGGCAAGAGTGCCAGAAAAAACAGCGCCAACTTCAAGCGCTTTTGGTGTTGTTGAGTGAGATGCATGGAATGTTCCCGCCGTGCCTGCGCGGGCGGTCAATTAAAAGAATTTTTTCAAGTCCATCCCGGTATACAGGGATGCCACCTCAGGATAACCGTTGAACATCAGTGTTTTGCGTTTGCGTGCGAACAAACCATCTTCGCCTATGCGTCGCTCGCTCGCCTGCGACCAGCGCGGATGATCGACGCTGGGATTAACGTTGGAATAAAAGCCGTATTCGTTCGGCGCCGTCAGATTCCATGCCGTGCGCGGTTGATCACGCGTGAAGCGGATTTTAACAATCGACTTGGCTGACTTGAAGCCGTATTTCCAAGGCAAGACCATGCGTACCGGTGCGCCATTCTGGTTCGGCAAAACCTCGCCATACATGCCGAAACTCAGCAGCGCCAGCGGATGCATCGCCTCATCGAGCCGTAAACCTTCAACATATGGCCATTCCAGCACCGGACTGCGCTGCCCCGGCATCTGTTTCTTATCTTCGAGCGAAATGAATTCCACATACCGGGCATTCCCGGTCGGTTCGACTTTCTTGATCAAATTGGCCAAGGAATAGCCTATCCACGGAATCACCATCGACCAGCCTTCCACACAGCGCAAACGATACACGCGCTCTTCCAGCGGGGCCAGCTTGAGCAAGCTGTCGAGATCGAGCACCATCGGTTTTTTGACTTCCCCTTCTATGCTGACCATCCACGGATGGGTGCGCAGGGAACCGGCGGTTTGCGCCGGGTCGGCCTTGTCGGTGCCGAATTCGTAAAAATTATTATAGGTGGTGGCGTCTTTGTACGGCGTTTTTTGCTCCATCAGCGCATAGGCCGGGTTGCCGAGCGCGGCCAGCTTGCGCGCTGTGGCACTCTGCGCGAAGGCTTCGCGATTCGCCATTTCCAGTACTGCAGCGCTGGCGATAGACCCAAGCGCGATCTGGCGGATGAAGTCGCGCCGACCTTCAAACACGGCGCGCGGCGTGATTTCAGAAGACAGCGGGGTCGCCTGGTCAGCGGCAGTGGTTTTGATCAGCATACGTAACTCCTTGGTGAGCGTGAGGGTAAATATCGGAGCGACGCTCGGCGATATAGCCGTCAGTTTCTCATGAGTCGCACAAACCTGCTGATCCTTACACGCGCGGCGGAATTATAAGGTGCCGTAAGAGTGCAAACCAGACAAAAACATATTGACCCCCAAGAAAGCGAAGCTGGTCACCAGCAAACCGACCAGTGCCCACCAAGCCGCCACTTGCCCACGCAAACCCTTCATCAAACGCATATGCAACCAAGCGGCATAGTTGAGCCAGACAATCAAAGCCCAGGTCTCTTTCGGATCCCACGACCAATAGCCGCCCCAGGCGTCAGCCGCCCACAGCGCGCCGAGTATGGTGGCGATGGTGAAAAAGGCAAAGCCGACCGCGATGGCCTTGTACATCACATCATCGAGTACTTCGAGCGATGGCAAACGATCGGCCAGATAACCTTTATCCTTGAGCAGGTAGGCCACCCCGACCATAGCCGCCAGCGAAAAAGTACCGTAGCCGATGAAATTGGCCGGCACGTGAATCTTCATCCACCAGCTTTGCAAGGCCGGCACCAGCGGTTGAATTTCGGCGGCATCGCGCGACACCGTGTACCACAACAAAAAAGCGACGGCAGCCGAAATGACCAGCAAGACAAAAGCACCAAGCTGGCGCGTGGCATATTGTTGCTCGTAATACAAGTAGAACAATGCCGTGATCATCGAGAACAGAATGAACACTTCATACAGGTTCGACACCGGAATATGGCCGACGTCGGCACCCACCAGATACGACTCATACCAACGCACCAGCATGCCGGTAAAGCCCATGATCACCGCGGCCCAGCATAGCAGCGACCCGATCGAGGTACCGAAATCTGAGCGTCTGAGCAAGCCGCCCCAATAAAAGATGGTCGCCAGAAAAAACAGCAGGCTCATCCACAGTATCGCCGACTGGCTCGACAACAGATACTTGAGAAGAAACTTTTGGTTCGCAGCGTCTAAAGAACCGCCATATAGGTGGATGGCATACAGACTGGTGAGCGCCAAGACCGCGATGAGCCAACGTACCGGCTTCCAATACCAGCCCAAGCAAGCAAAGGTGGGCGCGGCCAGCAGCAGTATCGCTTGTTCATAGACATCCATATGCGTACCGAAACGGTTCAGTGCAAACAGCGCCGCCATGCTGAGCACTACCGCATACAGCCAGTCGAGCACCGTCAGACGCTGAAAAAAACTCTGGTACGGCGTGTATTCGGGTGTGGCTTCCGGTGTTACATCCTGTATTACTTCATGTGTGACTTGCATTTTCATCCCCTGTGCCCGTGAGGGCGCACGATTAATATTCTGCCATGCCAAATCAAGGCTGGGCCGAGCCGGTGAGTTGCCTCAATTGCAGTCTCAACTGGGCGAATTCTTTTTCAAAATCGAGCGTTTTACGCTGTGAACTCAAGGCCATCATGAGTTGCGTCCCCTCGCCATCATCTTTGAGCCAAATCCATAAGCGCCGCTCGCGGATGTAAAACATGGAAAAGACACCAAGCACCAACAACAAGCACCCGAAGTAGACCACATTCTTGCCCGGCGAACGCGTCACCTGCAATACCGAGGCCTTGATCTCTTCATATTGCTGCAATTGCAGGTACACCGGCGCGCCATAAAAATACGCGTCCGACAGCGCCGCTGTGGCCAATTGCAAGAAGCGGCCATGTTTTTCAGACAGTTCCAGTGCCGGCAAATGATCGTGTTCGCGCGCCACCATCCACAAGTCCCACAGACTGCCGTTGAATATTTTCATGAACACATCGGCTGCCTTGCCTTGCTCGGCGGCTGGAATTTTTTCCAGAAACTGCGAAATCGCGACAAATCCAGCCACTTGGCCAGTCCCGGCAAAAATAGCCAGACTCTTTTCTGCCGATTCTGCCAGTTGTGCCTGCAATTGCGCTGCGGCAGGAGTGCTGTTCGACATCGCCCGCAAGGCATAGCGATGCGCGGCTTCGGCACGCCAAGTTGCTTGCATCAGCGCCGCACGCAAACGCATCCACTCTTGCACACTATCCTTATCATCGGCCGGAATCCGCAGATAACGGAAGGCATCGGCCGGTGAATCACGCGTGCCGGCCAGGAACATGTACTCACCGTCGATCAGCATGGACTGCATGTAATTATTGAATTCGCGTGCCTGCCCAGTTTTATCACGCAATTTGTACTGCACGCTGGCACCGACGTTTTTCAATTCCTTGTTGTTGGCATTCTTCGCGGCCGAACCGAGATGGCGTTGCAAATCCGTGCTCAACTGTTGATTGAAGCTTTTGCCGCTATTCACGGCGCGTACATCGGCGCCATTTCTTGCCATATTCTCCACATTAAATGGTCGAAAACCGGACCACTCTATCGTCAAGTCCTGGCCATTCTGTCCCGGAAACGGTGTACTGCCGCCGACTTCGCCACGTACTGGCGTCGCTTGTAAGGCCGTACCCGTCATTGGAAAAGCGGCCAATTTGAGGCGACTGCCACCGTCTTCAAAGCTGGACTGATACAGTGCCACGCCTTTGTAGATCAGCGGATGATTGACTTCAATGGTAGAAGAAAAGCTCTTACCGCTTGCATGATCGAGAATTTCCACATCGCTGGCGAATAATTTGGGCATGCCGGTGCTGTAAAAATCGATGGTGAATTTTTTCAGTTTGATGGTAAACGGCAAATCCTGAATGAAGACCCCGCTCTGTTGAGCGATGATAGCCGTATTGCTGCTGGCCCCTTCCGGTATCATGGTATTGCCACGAAAGGTAGGATTGGACAGCGCTAAACGATGCTTGGCCGGTATGTCCGCGATAATGCCATTGCCATCAAACGGTACCTTGCCCATGAACCATTGCTGAAAACGGATAGGCATTTCGGAATCGAGCATGCCGCCAACGCAAATGATGACAATCGCGCTATGCGCAAAAATATAACCCCATTTATTCGCCGCACCCTGTTTGGCAGCAATCAAGCTCGCCCCATCTTTGTCGACAATCTTGCTACGGTAACCGACGCGCGTCAAATGCGCGGTCAAGCGCGCCAACACCTGGGTACGGCTATGTTCACTACGCCAGGCATCCTTATGCCGAAAATTACGCAGTGATTGCTCACGCACGTTTTCACGCCAACTGCGCATATCTTTGAGCATTTTCGGTGTATTGCGTATCAGACACAAACTCGTCGACAGCACCAAAAACGCCATGATCAGTAAAAACCACCAAGACGAATACAGGCCATAGAGACTCAAGCTTTTGAATACCTCGAACCAAAACGGACCGAATTGATTGACATAATTCGGCATAGGCTCGTTTTGCTTGAGCACGGTGCCGATCACGGAAGCAATGGCAATGAGACTGAGTAAGCTGATGGCAAAGCGCATGGAGGATAATAATTCCACGGCATCGGCCAGCCAAACACGACGCGTTTTCAGCTCCACGCCGCCTGTATCTGTGATCAACTCGGGATCGGTGTTGTTATCCATACTGCTCCGAAAATACTTAAAAAAAAAGGGAATGGCACGCGCCACTCCCTCCGTTCATTCGCTGCGCTGACTGAGTTAAATTATTTCAATCCGGCGATGTAATCAGCCACGGCCTTCATTTCATCATCCGACATTTTCTTGGCGATGCTCAGCATTTGCGCGCTGTTTTTGCGTGCACCGGTACGGAAATTGGTCAATTGTGCGAGCGTGTAATCTTGATGCTGACCAGCGATACGCGGGAATTGCGCCGGGATACCGGCACCGTTAGGGCTATGACAGCCGGCGCAAGCCGGTACATTCTTCTCGGCGATACCACCGCGATAAATTTGCTTGCCAAGTTCAACGATCTGGGCATTTTTTGCTGCACCCGGGGTGGACTTCTGCATTGACAAGTAAGCGCCCAGATTTTTCATATCTTCCGGGGTGAGCGCTTTGGCAAACGTGCTCATGATAGGATTAACTCTATCCGGACCGGCAAAATTGCTGAGCTGTTTAACAATATAGGCATCATGCTGGGCCGATAATTTCGGGTTCACGCTGATGGTCGAATTGCCAGCAGCGCCATGACATGAGATACAGGCGATAATCCCGCGTGCCGCGTCACCATTGACAAACAGTGCCTCGCCCTTGGCCGGGTCAGCTTTGGCCGACTGGACTTCGGCGTTGGCATAAGCGACGGAAGCGAAAGAAGACAAGGCCAAAACGGCGATGCTGAGGGACTTAAATAATGGCAAGAAAGCACGGTTCATTCATACACCCTGAGACTAAATAAAAGAAATCTGCCCTGATGGCGCGACCTTGGGAAATGGCACGACAAACATCAAAGCAGTACTCAACTCCAGAGTAGGACCGGATCGGTTTACCGCTACCCATATTACTGCTGCCCATATCTAACCCCTTATTGTACAATAGCTTTTAAGCGTTGTTCCGCTGACTGTTGCATTTTTCAATCTTTCCTTTCTTCTATGTCCATCCTCTGGCAAGCCCGCTTCTTTACCACGGTTAATCACTTACGTGACTTACCGAACACGCACGTACCGGAAATTGCATTCGCCGGTCGTTCCAATGCTGGCAAATCGACTGCCATTAATACACTATGCAATCAAAAGAAACTTTGTTTTGCATCAAAAACTCCCGGTCGTACCCAGCATATTAACTATTTTTCTATCGGTGGGGCCCATGTAGGCCAGCATCGCAAGGACGAAACCCGCGTCGATGAAATTCGCGCGATGATCGTCGACTTACCCGGCTACGGCTACGCCCAAGTACCTGGCGCGGCAAAAAACCACTGGAATCAATTACTTGGTGCTTACGTGCAACGTCGTACTCAGTTGGCGGCACTGGTGCTCATCATGGATGCGCGCCGCCCGTTTACTGATCTCGATATCCAAATGCTGGAATGGTTTGCCCCGACCGGCCGACCAATTCATTGCATTTTGACGAAAGCAGACAAATTAAACCGCAATGAATGTACCAATGCTTTGCGCCAAGCCAAAGAAGTGTTATCGACCTATGTCGATAATGAAGGTCCGATGTTTCCATTTACGATACAACTGTTCTCTGCGCTCAAACGCATAGGCTTGGAAGAAGCGGATGCTGTAATTCAACATCTGGTCGGACTCGATATCGAACCGGTGCAAACACCGACCGAAGACGGTATGGCCCAGCTGGATCAAGCCGCACAAGCCGGCACGACTGAGTAAAAAAAAGCCCCGGTATATATGGATATATACCGGGGCAAATAACACCGATTCGAACAGGGACGAACGGTGCCCGCTCAGGGAAGAACAGCGGTAGGCATGGAAAAATATCCAACCTGTTGCTATGAGACGCAAAGCGGCAGAAAGTTTCATTTAACCTGTTAAAAGATTTTACTATGTCCACATACAAAGCCAATCTGTTTCCCGCCGTGCGCATGCGCCGCATGCGCAAAGATGTTTTTTCACGCGCAATGATGCGTGAAAACACCATTACCACGGCCGACCTGATTTACCCGGTGTTCGTCATTGATGGTGTCAACTTATCGGAAAAAGTCGCTTCCATGCCGGGCGTGGAACGTGTCAGTATCGATGTGCTCATGGGCGTGGCGGAAGATTGCGTGGCGCTCGGGATTCCGGTAATGGCTTTATTCCCGGCCATCCACGCCAGTTTAAAAACAGCCGATGGCATCGAAGCCTGCAACCCCGATGGTTTGATTCCGCGCGCGATCCGTGAGCTCAAAAGCCGCTTCCCCGAACTGGGCATTTTGACTGACGTCGCACTCGACCCCTATACCAGCCACGGTCAAGACGGATTGCTCGATGCCAATGGCTACATACTCAACGATGAAACCACCACCGTGCTGGTGCGACAAGCCCTCACGCATGCGCATGCCGGTGCCGACATCGTCGCTCCCAGCGACATGATGGATGGTCGTATCGGCGCGATCCGCCACGCCCTCGAAGCGAACAATTTCATCCATACCCGCATCATGGCTTACTCGGCCAAATATGCATCGGCCTTCTATGGCCCGTTCCGTGATGCAGTCGGTTCGGCCGGCAACCTTGGGAAAAGCGATAAAGCCAATTACCAAATGGATCCGGCCAACAGCGACGAAGCCCTGCGTGAAGTAGCGCTCGACCTCGCTGAAGGTGCCGACATGGTGATGGTCAAACCGGGCATGCCCTACCTCGACATCGTGCGTCGCGTCAAAGACGAATTCAAAGTCCCGACCTTCGCTTACCAAGTCAGCGGCGAATATGCGATGATCAAAGCGGCCGCCGAAAACGGCTGGCTCGATCATAATAAAACCATGATGGAAGCCATGATGGCCTTCAAACGTGCCGGTGCCGATGGGGTGCTGACGTATTTCGCGCGCGACATCGCGCGCCTGTTGCAACACGCCGGCTAAATTCGGCACGGCGTGCCTTCTGAGAAGGTGCGCCTTTTTCGCTTCCTGACATGCATATTTTTCACATCGATGCCGCCGGCGTCTGCGCGGATGCCACGGCACTGAACAGTAGCACCGGTTTTCTCTGGCTCGACGCCAGCCATGATGAGGTTGCAGCCGACAGCGCGGCATGGTGCGAGCGCGTCGCGCAACTAAGTGGCGGGCATCTGCATGAGCTGCATCTCAAAGATGCCCTCAACCTTAGCCACCCTTCGTATTTTGAAGACACCGACGACTACCGCATGCTGGTGTTTCGGCAACTCGCCTTACAAACCAACAAGCCAACCGAGACCCCGCCTGCTGCAACGGCGAAACTGCATATCCCGGCAGCGCTGCACAAACTCGTCACCGCCCCGGTCAGTTTTTTTCTCATCGGCCGCTGCCTCGTGAGCGTTGGCCCGCAGCACAGCCGCACCATAGAACAAGCGCGCACGCGTCTGCTCAATTACAAACTCAAAAGTGATGGCGCGAGCATGTATAGCAGCCGCCTGCCAGAATCGCCGGCCGATTTAATGCTGCGCCTGCTCAATGGCATGGTCGATCAATACTTGGAATTACGCCAACCGCTGACGCAACAACTGGACCGTTGGCAGCACGCCCTGCTCGATCCGCGTCGTCCATTCAATAATTGGTTAGCCTTGCTCGATGCCCGACTCGAACTGCGCAAGCTCGATCATCTGTGTGAAGAACAACACGACGCCATGCAAGAATTGCGCGATCACTTGATCGATACCCATGACTTGACGCACCCCCATGAAGGCACGCGCAATGATTTGCTACTCGTGCGCATCAACGACGTGATCGAACACATCAACCGCGTGCTCAACCATGCGCGCCGTCTCGAAGCCTCACTCGAATCGGCGGTACAGATTCACTTTGCCGCCATGGCACACCGAACCAGTGAAATCATGCGGGTGCTGACCGTGATCACGGCCATCTTCATGCCCTTGACTCTGATCACCGGTATCTTCGGCATGAACTTTGAAGTGATGCCGCTGTTGAAACAGGTGGCCGGATTCTGGATTATTATGGGCAGCATGCTCGCCATAGTGCTCGGCTTGTTGTTCTACTTTTACCGTCAACGCTATCTGAGCGAACGCAGCGCGCGCCGTTAATTTAGCGCTGCGCTGGCTCACTACTTTCACTTTCGAATTCCAATTATGCAAGACATCAGCTTTCTCTGGCACGACTACGAAACCTTCGGTGCCGTACCACGACGCGATCGGCCGGCCCAATTTGCCGCCATTCGCACCGATGCCGAACTCAATGAAATCGGCAGCGAACTCATGCTCTATTGCCAGCCCGCGCCGGACTTTTTACCCGAACCGCAAGCTTGTTTAATTACCGGCATCACGCCCCAGCTTTGCCTCGAGCGTGGCGTAACAGAGCGCGCCTTCGCCAGCACGATAGAAGCAGCCTTCGCGACGCCGGGCACGGTCGGCGTCGGCTACAACAGCATCCGTTTCGATGATGAAGTCACGCGCTTTTTATTCTGGCGCAACCTGATCGATCCGTATGCGCGTGAATGGCAAAACAATTGCAGCCGCTGGGATTTGCTCGACGTCGCCCGCACCGCCTATGCGCTGCGCCCAGATGGCATACAGTGGCCACGCAATCCAGATGGCAAGGCCAGCTTCCGCCTCGAACATTTGACCACCGCCAACGGACTGACGCACGCGGCGGCGCATGATGCCTTATCCGATGTCCGTGCCACCATTGCCTTCGCCCGCTTGCTGCGCGAAAAAAATCAAAAGCTGTTCGACTTTTGCTTGGGCTTGCGAAAAAAAGATCGCGTGATGGAAGAAATCGGCTGGCCACGCAAAAAGCCTTTGCTGCACATCACCGGCATGGTGCCGGCCGAACGCGGCTGCCTCGCCGTGGTATGGCCGTTAGCCTTTCACCCTACCAATAAAAACGAATTGATCGTCTGGGACCTCGAACACGATCCGCGCCAGCTGTTCGAATTGAGTGTAGAAGAAATTCAGTTACGCATGTTTTCCAAAGCCGCCGATCTGCCGGAAGGCGTCACACGCTTACCACTGAAAACCATACACATTAATAAATCGCCGATTGTCATCAGCAATTTAAAAACTCTCAGTGCCGAGCGTGCCGCCCACTGGGGCATCGATATGGCACAAGCGCAATTGCACGCGCAAGCCGCCGCGACCGCGCCCGATATGACACCCATCTGGGACGCCGTGTTTGCCCGCCCTGCACTAGCCGGCAATGATGTCGATGAAGATTTATATAATGGCTTCATCGGCAAAGAAGATCGTCGCTTACTCAATGAAGTACGACAACTTCCACCCGCAGCATTAGCGCAAGCGCAACCCGATTTTCAAGACTCGCGCCTGACAGAACTCTTATTCCGTTACCGTGCACGCAACTACCCCGACAGTTTGTCAGCGACCGAACAACAGCGTTGGGAAACGCATCGCAGCGCGCGCCTGCACGAAGGTGCCGGCAATGCCCTGACGGTAGAACGCTATTTCGAAATCATCGACCAGTGCTCGGAAGAGGCCGACGTACGCGCCGAAGAAATACTCGGTGCGCTCTACGACTACGCCGAACACATCACCCCGGCGCGCTGAAAAACCGTACTCGTCTGATTGACGGTGGATGACGGATATTTTAGTTCACACGATGACTATCCGTCACTTTTCCCTGCACCAGGTCAGACATGAAAAACATTTCCGCCATATGCATGGCCGGCGCCCCGCTGCTGGCCATCAGTAACAGCAGCGCGCAAACCGCGACAAGCGCCGTTGATCCCGACGACGATGCGCCGCGCTACCCGGGGGTTTTCCTGGTGCCAAAAGGCGTAGACGTATTTAAAAATGCGATTAAAAACCCCGACGGCAGTCTGACGATACACCCCGGCCAACAAGTGCCGGAAGCAAACGAAATCAACCGTCAATTTTGCGAAGCTTTGGGCGGCGTCGACAAGACCAATGAGATGGAGCATACGATCAGTGGTCAGGTCGGTTACATCGTCAGTTGCTCACTGCCGCCCGATACCGAGGAAAGGAATACCAACGTCACTGAGTCGCCGGGTACCGGTACCGGACGCATTTATGTGCCGATTCCGAATTATGACTATCAAACCGGTCGGATCATAAAAAAAGCGAAAAGACCTGTGCCACAGCCAGAGTCGTGCGTCGCACCGCTACCGCTGATTATTCGGCATCCGCCGAACGGCATGTCAAGAAAAGGTTTCAATTATTGGAACAATGGCTATGCCGAATTTTTCTCCATGCCATCTACCCAACAAGGGAGTGCGGTCGCGACGGTGTACGAAACCACACCTTGCACTTGGACTCAATCCAGTCCGATAGGACCAGGCCAAGCCGTATTAAAAGGCCACATACAATGCCTGGCGACGCTCGATGCCGCCCAATCCGATTTACGGGCCTGTTGGAACGGCTACTGCGCGACAGAGCGAGGCTTGGTACAACATTATTAATGTGTGCAGCGTGCGATCAAAAAAAAACCGCCGTTCAAGGCGGTTTTTTCAATGATACGGAAGACGATTACTTATTCGGCTGCGGCGTCACACGTAAATATGGGCGCACGGCAGTATATCCTTTCGGATATTTTTGCTTGATCACGTCCTCATCCTTGACCGACAAAGGAATGATGACATCGTCGCCATCGCGCCAGTTACCGGGCGTCGCTACCGTGTAGGCATCAGTCAATTGCAAGGCATCGATCACGCGCAAGACCTCATCAAAATTGCGCCCGGTACTGAGCGGGTAAGTGATGATCAAGCGTATCTTTTTGTTCGGGTCGATGACAAACAGCGAGCGCACCGTCAAGGTTTCCGACTGATGCGGATGAATCATGTCAAACAGCGTGGCAACCTTGCGGTCGGCATCGGCAATGATAGGAAAGCCGACCACGGTATGCTGCGTCTCTTCGATATCTTTAATCCAAGCGCGATGCGAGTCTGCGCCATCGACCGAGAGCGCGATGGCCTTCACATTGCGTGCATCGAAAGATGGTTTGAGCTTGGCTGTCAGGCCCAGCTCCGTGGTGCAGACCGGCGTGAAATCGGCCGGATGAGAAAATAAAACGACCCAGGAATCACCGGCCCACTGATGGAAACTCAAAGGACCGACGGAAGAATCTTGCTCAAAATCGGGGGCAATATCACCTAAACGTAAAGTCATGTTTCTCTCCAAATTAGCGAACTCTGACTATATAGCCAGCGTGTTTCGATCTCAACAACAGAGAAGTTGCAAGCTTATACAAGCGCTCATATAAGCGTGCGGCGATGCTGCCGACCGCGCGTGCCTCAAACAGTAAGGAGGTTTAGCGCGCATCCAATTTCTGCAGCGATTGTAAAAATATTGGTGCATTTTGGTAGCCGACCACGCGGCTATCCGGAATTTCTGTCATCGTAGCCGGATCAAAGAAAATAATGCCAGGCGGCCCGAACAAACCAAAGCGTTTCAACAATGCTTTATCTTCGGCATTATTGGCGGTCACATCAGCTTGCAGCAGCAACATCGTATCCATGCGGGCTTTGACGCGTTCGTCGCTGAAGCTGAGTTTTTCCATCTCTTTACAAGACACGCACCAGTCGGCATAGAAGTCGAGCATGGCGAGCTTGCCTTTGTTTTGCGCCAAAGCTGCATCAAGCTCCGCTACGCTACGTATGCGCTGAAAATGGGTAGTATGCGGTGCGGCACCGTACAGATGTGCCAAGGGCGAGATGACATCACGCCCACCACTGAGTACGCCGACCAATTGCGCCAAACCGAGCAAACCAAGTGCGAAGGCAAAGGCTTTCGCCGGTTTGCCGGCGCGATGGAAAAATAGTTGATAGCCTGCATATCCGAGCAAAATCACCGCCCAAGCAGCCATTTGTGCCGCCACCGGTATCACCGGCGAGATCATCCACAAAGCCATGGCCAACATCAAGACGCCGAAAAAGCGCTTGATACTCTCCATCCACACCCCGGCGCGCGGCAACAAGCTGCCGGCCGACAAACCGAGTATCAACAAGGGTACGCCCATACCGAGCGCAATGGCGAACATGGCAGCCGCACCGACGACGACATCGCGGGTTTGGCTAATATACACCAAGGCACCGAGCAAGGGGCCGGTGACGCAGGGGCCGACGATCAAGGCCGAAATCGCCCCCATCAAAAAGACCCCGAATAATTTACCAAACTTGCTGTTGCGTTGACCTTCAGAAACCAGCGTCAGCCGCGTTTGCAAGGCCGCCGGCATTTGCAACTGATACACATTGAACATCGACAGCGCCAAGCCGACCATCAGCAGGGCAAATGCCGACAGCACCCAAGGGTTCTGCAAGCTCGCTGCCAAGCCTTCACCAGCCAAGCCGGCAGCCACCCCTATGCCGGTGTAAACCAAGGCCATACCAAGCACATACGCGATCGAGAGCACGAAGCCGCGCACCCGACTGATGCCAGCCCCTTCGCCGACGATGATAAACGACAGAATCGGTACCATAGGCAACACGCAAGGCGTCAACGACAGACCTAAGCCCAACAGAAAGAATAAGGGTAGGATCACCAACATCTTGCCGCTCTTCAAGGCCGAGCTGAGCGAGCCGGCTTCATCAGCCGGTGCCGCCGCTGTGCCAGCGCCTGACTCCGGCGAGTCAACGGCAGCCGCAGTGGCGGCGGGCAAACTCGGTGGCAGCAATTTATGGACGCTCTCCATCGGTGGATAACATAAACCTTGATCGGCACAGCCTTGGCGCCCGACCTTGAGAGTAAATTCGCCGCCTGCCTGCACAGGAACATGCACGATCAAAGAATGGCGATAGGTTTCAACTTCTTTCTGGAAGGTTTCGTCAAACTTGATCTTGCCCTTAGGCAGTTCCGGCGCACCGAGTTGCGCGTCATCCGAAGTGAACTTCAAACGTTCGCGGTATAAATAATAGCCGTCGGCAATATGCAGCGTCACCTCGGCCATGCTTGGCGTCAGCATTTTCGCCTCGGCGGTGAACGCGACTTCCGGATCGAGGAAGTCGTCGGCATGCGCGAAAGATGCCAAACCCAAGCAGAAAGCCCATGCCAAGTAAGTAAGTAAGGGCAACAGAGTCTGTTGTGCGTATGAGGACGCGGCATTGCGCAGCTGTGTCATGGTGTTCCTGTGTAGTCCACCGGCGGCTGCAAGCTAAGCAGCAAACCCAGAGGTGGCATGATTTCAAATGTAACATACGTGTGAGCCGGTTTGCGCGTTCGATACCGTGCGCCGCTGCCCGCCTGCCGCCGCTATTCTAACAAGCTTGCCACTAACCTGCACAGCGGGCGGCGCGCCAGCTTGTGCTGCCACAATCGCCGAGACGAAAAAAAACCGCCACGAGGGCGGTTTTTTCATTCAAGAACACAAGCTGCGCAAATTACTCTGCAGTCGGTGCATCTTCTACATCCGAAACGTCCGGACGATCCATCAGTTCGACATACGCCATAGGCGCATTGTCACCAACGCGGAAACCCATTTTCAGGATACGCAGGTAACCACCGTTACGATTAGCGTAACGTGGGCCGAGTTCAGCGAACAATTTCAACACCATTTCACGATCGCGCAGACGCGAGAAAGCCAAACGTTTGTTTGCCAATGTGTCTGTTTTACCCAAAGTCAGAATCGGTTCGATAACGCGACGCAATTCTTTAGCTTTTGGCAAAGTTGTTTTGATTGCTTCGTGACGCAACAGAGAAACTGTCATGTTGCGCAGCATAGCCAAACGGTGGGATGAAGTACGATTAAGCTTACGTAAGCCGTGACGATGACGCATGGTATTTCCTTTCAGATTTCATTGCCAGCTCTTCTATCGACAAACATCTTGCCGCGGGCCGGTAAATAATGGGGACAACAATAAAAAACCGCCGCGCCACTTGGCCCGGCGATCAGACTAAATTACTTTTCCAAGCCAGCAGGTGGCCAGTTTTCCAGCTTCATGCCCAAAGACAAACCACGGGAAGCCAATACTTCTTTGATTTCGTTCAAAGATTTGCGACCCAAGTTCGGTGTCTTCAACAGCTCGTTTTCGCTGCGCTGTATCAAATCGCCGATGTAGTAAATATTTTCTGCTTTGAGGCAGTTCGCCGAGCGGACTGTCAATTCCAAATCATCAACCGGACGCAACAATACCGGATCAACGGCCGGTGCGCGCGATGGCGCTTCAGCAGCAGCTTCGGTACCTTCGAGTGCAGCGAAGACATTCAATTGATCAACCAAGACGCGTGCCGATTGACGGATCGCTTCTTCCGGTGTGATGACACCGTTGGTTTCGATATTGATGATGAGCTTGTCGAGATCGGTACGTTGTTCGACGCGCGCCGACTCAACCGAATACGATACGCGACGCACTGGCGAAAACGATGCATCCAAAATCATACGACCGATGGTTTTGTTAGCATCTTCCGACAAACGACGGACGTTACCCGGTACATAACCGCGACCTTTTTCAACCTTGATCTGCATGTCGAGCTTACCGCCGGCAGTCAGATTGGCAATGACGTGCTCAGGATTGATCAGTTCAACATCATGCGGCAAATCGATATCGGAAGCCAACACTGCGCCTTCGCCATCTTTCTTCAAAGTCAAGGTAACTTCATCACGGCTATGCAACTTGAAGACAACGCCTTTCAAGTTCAACAAAATATCTACGACGTCTTCTTGCACGCCATCGAGTGAAGAATATTCATGAACCACGCCGGCAATGGTGACTTCCGTCGGCGCATAACCTGTCATTGTCGACAGCAATACACGGCGCAAAGCATTCCCGAGTGTATGGCCATAGCCACGCTCAAACGGTTCCATCACAACTTTTGCATGGCCAGGGCCGAGCATTTCAACGTCGATGATACGTGGTTTCAAGAGATTATTTTGCATGCAATGTCCTTTTCAATACCCTCGGTTCATTACACCGATAAGGCTGATGGCACTAAAGAAAAAACCTGCCTGTCGTAAAACAGGCAGGTCAAGATACGAATATTAACGGGAGTACAATTCAACGATCAGCGATTCGTTGACATCGTGGCAGATGTCGCTACGATCTGGCATGGCTTTGAATGTGCCTTCCAGTTTCTTAGCATCAACTGCAACCCAAGTTGGCATACCCGATTGCTCTGCCAACGACAGCGCTTCAGCGATACGAACTTGTTTTTTAGCTTTTTCACGAACAGCAACAACGTCACCAGCTTTAACTTGGAACGAAGCGATGTTGACAACAGTACCGTTGACTGTGAAAGCCTTGTGGCTCACCAACTGACGTGCTTCAGCGCGTGTCGAGCCGAAGCCCATGCGGTAAGCAACGTTGTCGAGACGGGATTCCAACAATTTCAACAGTGTTTCGCCGGTATTGCCTTTTTGACGATCAGCTTCAGCGAAGTAGCGGCGGAACTGACGTTCCAAAATGCCGTACATACGTTTAACTTTTTGCTTTTCGCGCAATTGATTACCGTAATCAGAGGTACGAGCACCGGAAGTGCGACCATGCTGACCTGGTTTTGCATCTAACTTACATTTTGAATCCAATGAGCGACGTGCGCTTTTCAGAAACAGATCCGTGCCTTCGCGGCGGGATAATTTTGCTTTAGGTCCGATGTAACGTGCCACAGTATTTTCCTTTTATAAATGACGCAGAACAAGCTGCGCTAGTCTGATCTGCTTGCAACCAGACAGTGGTCTTATCTCAGTCTACAGCCTGGGCTGTCTACCTGAATAAAAAGTTCACAACACAAAACCCGCCAACGAAATGGCGGGTCTGCATTCTAACGCGAAACGCGTGAGAATGCCAGCAGCAAATGCTGCCGCTTGATATTGCTTAGATACGACGACGCTTTGGAGGGCGGCAGCCGTTATGTGGTACTGGTGTGACGTCCTGGATCAAGGAAATCTTGATGCCGAGATTGTTCAATGCGCGAACCGAAGATTCACGACCTGGGCCTGGGCCCTTGATGCGAACTTCCAGATTCTTGATACCGCATTCAACAGCAACTTTACCGGCCGCTTCCGCTGCAACCTGCGCGGCGAAAGGTGTCGATTTACGTGAGCCTTTAAAACCAGCACCGCCAGCAGTTGCCCATGAAAGCGCATTGCCTTGACGATCAGTGATCGTGATGATGGTGTTATTGAAAGAAGCATGAACGTGTGCGATACCTTCTGCAACGTTCTTTTTAACTTTCTTACGAGCACGTGCTGCTGCTGCGTTATTTTGTGCTTTTGCCATAATAATTTCCTTGGATCCGGGCTAGCCCAGATTATTTCTTCAGAGATTGAGCTGCTTTCCGTGGGCCTTTGCGTGTACGTGCGTTAGTACGTGTACGTTGACCACGGCAAGGTAAGCCTTTACGATGGCGCATGCCACGGTAGCAACCTAAGTCCATCAAGCGTTTGATGTTAATGGACAATTCACGACGCAAGTCGCCTTCGACGATAAATTTACCGATTTCGTCGCGAAGCTTCTCGAGTTCGTTGTCATCCAGATCCTTGACTTTTTTACTTGTCAAAACACCTGTAGCTTCACAGATTTTCTGTGAGCGTGGACGGCCAATACCATAGATAGCTGTTAAGCCGATTACGGTATGCTGATGATTTGGGATATTAACCCCTGCGATACGTGCCATTCGTTATTCCTCGTTCAATAACGTTAAATTAACCTTGGCGCTGTTTATGGCGTGGTTCTGTGCAAATAACACGAACAACACCTTTGCGCTTGATGATTTTGCAATTGCGGCAAATCCGCTTAACTGATGCGAGAACTTTCATATTGCCCTCTTCCCTTCTTGTTCACTTTTAATTTACTTGGTTCGGAACACGATACGCGCCCGGCTCAAATCGTAAGGCGTCAGTTCCACTGTCACCTTATCGCCTGGAAGAATGCGAACAGTTTCGTTCGCATCTTCCCTGAAATATGGCCTAGTACAACATGCCCGTTTTCCAACTTAACTCGAAATGTTGCATTCGGAAGATTCTCGAGAACCTCGCCCTGCATCTGAATAACGTCGTCTTTGGCTATTTTTACTGCTGCCCCCACAAAACGGTATTACCGCGTAGGGATCCCGCCTTTAAAATTCGCTTTGCGAAGAAGTGAGTCATACTGCTGAGACATTACATAGTTCTGAACTTGCGCCATGAAATCCATGGTAACGACCACAATAATCAGCAGCGATGTGCCACCGAAATAAAATGGAACTTTCCACTTGGCAATCAAGAATTCCGGCAACAGACAAACCAGCGTAATATACACGGCACCTGCCAGTGTCAGACGCATCAATATCTTATCGATATAACGCGCCGTTTGATCACCTGGTCGAATACCGGGTACAAACGCACCGCTCTTCTTCAAGTTATCAGCTGTCTCTTTGCTGTTGAATACCAAAGCGGTATAAAAGAAGCAGAAGAAAATAATGGCAGCTGCATACAATAAAGCATGAATCGGCTCGCCTGGTGCCATCGAAGCGGCAAGATCTTTGAGGAAGGTAATAAAACCACTCGTCGAAGACTCTGCACCCTTCGCAAACCAGCTAGTAATTGTCGCTGGAAACAAGATGATGGAAGAAGCAAAAATTGGAGGAATAACACCCGCCATATTCAACTTCAAAGGCAAATGACTGCTCTGCCCACCATACACTTTATTTCCAACCTGACGCTTCGCATAATTGACCAGGATCTTGCGTTGGCCACGTTCCACGAATACCACCAGGAACGTCACAGCCGCTGCAATCACACAAATCAACAAGACCGAGGCCGGATGCATAGAGCCGGTGCGAACCAGCTCAAACAGGCTGCCTAAGGCATTGGGCAAACCAGCAGCGATACCGGCGAAAATGATAATGGATATACCATTACCAAGACCACGTTCGGTAATCTGCTCGCCCAGCCACATCAGAAACATCGTTCCCGTTACCAACGTTACTACAGTAGTCAGGCGGAAAGCCATCCCCGGGTCGATAACCAGACCAGGCTGCGCTTCCAAACCAAAGGCAATGAAATATGCCTGCACCGTTGCCAGAAGCAAAGTGCCGTACCGCGTATATTGAGTAATCTTTCTGCGCCCGGATTCGCCTTCTTTCTTCAGCGTTTCCAGTTGCGGAGAGACGATCGACATCAACTGCATGATGATCGACGCCGAAATATACGGCGTAATCCCGAGTGCGAACACGGCGAACCGTGATAAAGCACCGCCGGAGAACATGTTAAACATACCCAAAATACCGCCTTGGTTTTGTTTGAACAGGTCTGTCAATGCATTCGGATCTATACCAGGAACTGGTACATGAGCACCAATCCTGTAGACCACGAGTGCGGCGAGCAAGAACCAAAGCCGAGACCAAGGAAATCCGCTTGCTGCACTTTTAGCTTGTTGAGGAGATGTTGCCAATTATTGCTCCGGTATTTGCACTGAATTAAGCGATCGTACCACCAGCTGCTTCGATTGCTGCCTTAGCGCCTTTAGTGACGATCAAGCCGTTCAAAGTAACTTTCTTGGAAATCGCACCAGACAAGATCACACGAACTACACGTGCGAGCTCAGAAACGACACCGGCTTGTTTCAAAGCCAAAATATCAATTTCAGTGACTGGCAGATTTTCGAGATCAGTCAGACGAACTTCTGCTTTAAACGGCGTTGCCAGTGATTTAAAACCACGTTTAGGCAAACGACGTTGCAGAGGCATTTGACCGCCTTCGAAACCGACTTTATGAAAGCCGCCCGAACGGGATTTTTGGCCTTTATGACCGCGACCCGCTGTCTTACCCATACCTGAACCGATACCGCGACCAACACGACGTTTGTAGTGTTTTGCGCCATCAGCAGGTTGTATGTTATTCAATTCCATAATTTGCTCCGAACATAAGCCTTACGACTTACGCTACAACCTTCACAAGATACGAGACTTTGTTGATCATGCCGCGTACTGCTGGCGTGTCTTCCAATTCAGAGACTGAATTGACACGACGCAGACCCAAACCACGTACGGTTGCACGGTGATCCTGGCGTGTGCCGATCAGACCTTTGACCAATTGCACTTTAACTGTCTTAGTAGTCATCGCGCTCTCCTTAACCGAGGATTTCTTCAACGCTCTTGCCACGCTTTGCAGCGATTTCAGATGGAGTACTCATCTTGGCCAGACCGTTTAAAGTTGCACGAACCATGTTGTAAGGATTTGTGGAGCCGTTGGATTTAGCAACGACGTTCACAATACCCATTACTTCAAAAATCGCGCGCATTGGACCACCGGCGATAACGCCAGTACCTTCTTTTGCTGGAGAAATCATGACGGAAGATGCGCCGTGCTTGCCAGTAACGGTGTGTTGCAGAGTACCGTTCTTCAAAGTCACTTTGATCATCTTACGACGTGCTTCTTCCATCGCTTTTTGTACGGCAACAGGAACTTCTTTCGACTTCCCTTTGCCCATACCGATACGGCCATCGCCGTCACCTACGACTGTCAGCGCTGCGAAGCCCATGATACGACCACCCTTAACCACTTTGGTTACACGGTTGATCGCGATCATTTTCTCGCGCATGCCATCGTCCGGCTTGTCGGCTGCTGTTTTTGCTTGCATTTTTGCCATGACAAATTTTCCTTAGAACTTCAGGCCAGCTTCGCGGGCAGCTTCTGCAAGCGCCTTGATGCGGCCATGGTAACGGAAACCGGAGCGATCAAACGCAACTTCGGTAACCCCTGCTTTGATTGCCTTCTCTGCTACTCGCTTGCCGATCAAGCTTGCGGCGGAGGTGTTGCCACCCGCGCCGGACTTGCCAGCCAACTCTGCACGTACTTCGGCCTCTAAGGTCGAAGCCGAAGCCAACACTTTGGCATCTGGGCCAATGATGTTGGCATAGATGTGCAGGTTGGTACGATGCACGGCCAGGCGATTCACTTTGAGTTCTGCGATCTTGGCACGGGTTTGACGTGCGCGGCGCAGACGTGATTGTTTCTTGTCCATCGTCAACCCCTATTACTTCTTCTTGGTTTCTTTAATCACAACCACTTCGTCCGAATAACGGACACCCTTGCCTTTGTAGGGCTCTGGGCTGCGGTATGCACGGACTTCAGCTGCCACTTGACCTACTTGCTGCTTATTAACCCCTTTGATCAGGATTTCAGTAGGTGTTGGCGTAGCACAGGAAACGCCTTCTGGCATTTGATGTACGACTGGATGTGAAAAACCTAAAGACAAATTCAATTTGTCACCTTGGGCTTGTGCTTTATAACCAACGCCGACCAAATTCAGTTTGCGTTCGAAGCCTTTTGTCACACCGCTGACCATGTTATTGACGAGGGCACGCAGGGTGCCTGTCATTGCATTGGCTTCACGGGATTCATTAGCTGGCGCAAAACTCAAAATGCCGCTGTTGTCTATAATTGTCACCAAGCCGTTTAAGCTTTGTGTCAACACGCCCATAGGGCCTTTTACTGTAATCTGCTCTGCTGAAATTGCAACTTCTGCACCGGCCGGCAAAGCGATTGGCATCTTACCTACTCGAGACATCTTTCACTCCCCTTAGGCGACGTAGCAAATAACTTCGCCACCGACACCGGTTGCGCGCGCTTTGCGGTCAGTCATGACGCCTTTTGGTGTGGACACAATGGCCACGCCCAAACCGTTCATCACATTTGGAATCTCGTCTTTACCTTTGTAAATACGGAGACCTGGGCGTGAAACACGCTCCAAACGCTCAATAACAGGACGTCCTGCATAATATTTCAAGCCGATTTTTAATTCGGACTTACCTGCAGTTTCCAAAACTGCGAAATCTTCAATGTAACCTTCGTCTTTAAGTACCATTGCGATAGCAATTTTAACTTTGGAAGACGGCATTGCAACGACAGTTTTATGAACAACTTGTGCGTTACGGATGCGGGTCAGCATATCGGCGATAGGATCGCTCATACTCATTGCTTATTCTCCTATTACCAGCTGGCTTTAGTCATACCGGGAACTTCACCACGCATGGCGACTTCACGGAGTTTAATACGGCCCAAACCGAACTTACGGAATGTGCCACGCGGACGACCTGTCAAAGCGCAACGATTACGCTGGCGGGTCGGATTAGAATTACGTGGCAAAGCCTGCAACTTCAGACGGGCGATATAACGCTCTTCTTCGGTTTTTGATTGGTCATCAATGATGGCCTTCAATTCGGCGCGCTTGCCGGCGAATTTCTTCACCAGGTCTGCACGCTTTTGCTCACGATTAATCAGTGCCAATTTTGCCATGGCAGCCTCAGTTTCTGAACGGAAATTTAAATGCGGCGAGGAGTGCTTTCGCTTCGTCGTCGGTCTTTGCGGTTGTCGTGATACTGATGTTCATACCACGCAATACGTCGATCTTGTCGTACTCGATTTCAGGGAAAATAATCTGTTCCTTGACACCGATATTGTAGTTACCACGACCATCAAACGCACGACCCGAAACACCACGGAAGTCACGTACACGCGGCAGAGCCACGGTGATGAAACGATCCAGGAATTCATACATCTGAGCGCCACGTAAAGTTACCATACAACCAATTGGATAACCTTCACGGATTTTGAAACCAGCAATCGCTTTGCGAGCCTTCGTTACCACTGGCTTTTGGCCGGCGATTTTAGTCAGGTCACCCACTGCGTGTTCGATGATCTTTTTGTCTGCAATTGCTTCAGACAAACCCATATTCAGGGTGATCTTCAAAATACGCGGAACTTCCATAACTGTTTTGTACGAAAACTTAGCAGTCAGGTCGCCAACGATTTTCTCTTTATATAATGCTTGTAGACGGGCCATGATGTTATGCCTTCACAACTTCGCCAGTCGATTTGAAGATACGGACTTTCTTACCATCCACTACCTTGAAACCAACACGGTCTGCTTTGCCGGAAGCTGCATTAAACAATGCAACGTTCGACACATGAATCGGCATCACTTTATCCACGATGCCACCTACTGCGCCAGTCATTGGGTTAGGCTTAACTGCTTTTTTAGCAATGTTAATACCTGCAACAACAACGGTATTTTCGCCCATGGCTTGCACCACGCCGCGCTTACCTTTGTCTTTACCCGTCAAGACGATGACTTCGTCGTTTTTACGAATTTTATTCATTACGACTCCTTACAGCACTTCTGGAGCTAAGGACACGATTTTCATGAAGCGCTCAGTACGCAGTTCGCGTGTGACTGGGCCGAAAATGCGCGTGCCGATTGGCTCTAGTTTTGCATTCAACAATACTGCAGCATTGCTATCAAATTTGACCAACGAGCCATCTTGACGACGAACACCCTTAGCTGTTCTCACAACTACGGCGTTGTAAATTTCACCTTTTTTTACACGACCGCGTGGTGCAGCAGATTTCACAGTGACTTTAATTACATCACCGATACCCGCATAACGACGCTTGGAGCCGCCCAACACCTTAATGCACAAAACTTCGCGTGCACCAGTATTGTCAGCCACTTCCAGCCGGCTTTCTGTTTGAATCATAATGTTCTCTTTCCCAACTTAATCCACATAACTTACGCAATGCAAGTTTGTAGTCAGTCTTGGTCCCGCCAGCCAACCCCTACATAACCTACAATGCACGAGCCAACTGATTAGGTGGACGATTTTTTAACCACTTTCACAACGAAGGGTGTTGCGAAAGACATTTAGGCTGTCATCTGCATGTATTGCAAATGACAGCCCATCATTATTACACCATTTAAAGCTTAGTGCAATAAGTTTATACGACTTGTGCCACTTGAATTACACGTGTCACGGTCCAAGCTTTAGTCTTGGAGATCGGACGACCTTCTTGGATCTCAACTGTGTCGCCTTCTTTTGCCTGGTTCGCTTCGTCATGTGCATGGTACTTCGCACTACGGACGATGATCTTGCCATACAAAGGATGCTTGACGTGACGCTCAACGACCACTGTAACGGTCTTGTTCATCTTGTCTGACACAACTTTGCCAATTAATGTGCGCTTCAATGCCACTTTAACTTGAACATTCACTTGATCGTTCATTATTTGGCATCCTTCTGGTTCATGACGGTTTTAACACGTGCGATGTCACGACGAACTTTTTTCAACTGCGAAGTGTTAGTCAGTTGCTGCGTAGCAATTTGCATACGCAGACTGAATTGGGCCTTCAACAGATCATTCAGTTCTTTAGTCAAAGCAGCGTGATCTTTACCTTGGAGTTCAGATACGTTCATTTACAACTCCTATTATTGGCCGACTTGACGGACGACGAATGTGGTCAGTAACGGCAATTTAGCGGCAGCCAAGCGGAACGCTTCACGTGCCAACGTTTCATCGACGCCATCCATTTCGTACAACATTTTGCCTGGTTGAATCTCGGCAACGTAGTACTCAGGATTACCCTTACCATTACCCATACGAACTTCCGCTGGTTTCTGCGAAATCGGTTTGTCCGGGAAAATGCGGATCCAGATACGGCCACCGCGCTTGATGTGACGTGTCATTGCACGACGCGCCGCTTCGATCTGACGCGCTGTGATACGACCACGGCCAACCGCTTTCAAGCCAAACTCACCGAAGGAGACAGCTGTACCACGGGAATGCGAGATCCCCTTGTTACGGCCTTTTTGCTCCTTGCGGTATTTTCTGCGTGCTGGTTGCAGCATGATTATTCTCCTGCTTTCTCAGCTGGGGCGGCGGCGGGAGCTGCAGCGCGTACGCGCTTGACTGCCGGCGCTGCTGCACCAGGGGTAGTTTGTCCTTCAGGACGCTTAGCACGTGGACGGCTGCTTGGCTTACCATCATCACGACGTGGACCACGACGTTTTTTGTCGTCTTCCGGTGTCGATTCAATGACAGGAGCATCGCCATTCGGCAAACGGTCGCCTTTGTAGACCCATACTTTGACACCAATGATGCCGTAAGTAGTGGATGCTTCGCTGGTACCGTAGTCGATATCGGCGCGCAGGGTATGCAGAGGCACGCGGCCTTCGCGATACCACTCGTTACGAGCGATTTCAATACCGTTCAAACGACCGCCAGACATGATCTTGATGCCGAGGGCACCGAGACGCATAGCATTCTGCATCGCACGTTTCATCGCGCGGCGGAACATGATGCGTTTTTCAAGCTGTTGCGAGATCGAATCAGCGATCAATTGCGCATCGATTTCCGGCTTGCGAATTTCTTCGATGTTGACGTGAACTGGCACGCCCATCATTTTCGACAAGTCAGCTTTCAATACTTCAATATCTTCGCCTTTTTTACCGATTACAACGCCCGGACGGGAGCTGTAAATAGTAATACGTGCGTTTTTCGCCGGGCGCTCAATGATGACGCGACCTACCGAAGCGTTTTTCAGTTTTTTCTTCAGGTATTCACGTACCTTCAGATCTTCGTTGAGCATAGTGGCAAAGTTACCATTGCCAGCATACCAACGTGAAGACCAGTTACGTGTAACCGCAAGACGAAAACCGGTTGGATGTATCTTCTGTCCCATCGTGACTCCTTAGTTACCGACAGTCACATAAATGTGACAGGATTGTTTAGAGATACGATCACCACGACCCTTGGCGCGTGCTGTGAAGCGCTTCAAGATCGAACCTTTTTCGACATAGATAGTCTTTACTGTCAGCTCATCGATATCTGCACCATCGTTGTGCTCGGCGTTTGCAATTGCAGACTCCAACACTTTCTTAATGATTGCAGCACCTTTTTTAGGGCTGAAAGCCAGGATATTCAATGCCTGATCTACTTTTTTACCGCGAATAAGGTCAGCTACGAGACGACCTTTTTGCTCAGACAGACGCACACCGCGAAGATTAGCTTTAGTTTCCATCATCGGTCCTTATTTCTTAGCCTTTTTATCGGCAGCGTGACCCTTGAACGTCCGGGTCAGCGCGAATTCGCCGAGCTTGTGACCAACCATGTTTTCGGAAACATAAACTGGTACGTGTTGCTTACCGTTATGAACCGCAATGGTCAAACCGATGAAGTCCGGCATAATTGTCGAACGACGGGACCAAGTCTTGATTGGCTTTTTGTCTTTAATTGCTTGCGCAGTTTCGACTTTCTTCACCAGATGGGCGTCGCAGAACGGCCCTTTTTTCAATGAACGTGTCATGTTTTATCCCTTATTTCTTGCCACGGCGTGAGACGATCATGGAAGTAGTACGCTTGTTGCGACGTGTCTTCTTGCCCTTGGTCTGTTGACCCCATGGAGAAACTGGATGACGACCTGCTGCGGTTTTACCTTCACCACCACCGTGCGGGTGATCGACCGGATTCATAACCACACCGCGGACGGTAGGACGAACACCACGCCAACGCATCGCACCAGCTTTACCAATCTTACGCAGATTGTGCTCGCCGTTACCCACTTCACCGATTGTTGCGCGGCATTCAACATGAATGCGACGCACTTCACCGGAGCGCAGACGAACCTGAGCGTAAGTGCCTTCACGCGCCATCAATACCACACCAGCGCCGGCGGTACGGGCGATTTGCGCGCCTTTACCTGGCAGCATTTCCACGCAATGCATGGTGGTGCCGACTGGGATGTTACGGATAGGCAAGCAGTTACCGGATTTGATCGGAGCTTGCGCACCATTCATAACCTGGTCACCGGCAGCCATACCTTTAGGAGCGATGATATAAGCACGTTCACCATCCGCGTAGCACAACAATGCAATGTGTGCGGTACGGTTAGGATCGTATTCAATACGTTCTACTTTTGCAGGAATACCATCTTTGATGCGTTTGAAGTCAACCAGACGATAATGCTGCTTATGACCACCACCGATGTGACGAGTAGTGATGTGACCGTTGTTATTACGGCCAGCAGTTTTTGATTTCTTTTCCAACAGTGCAGCGAACGGACGACCTTTATGCAGGCCCTCTGTCACTACTTTCACCATACCACGACGACCTGGTGAGGTTGGCTTCATCTTAACGAGTGCCATGCTTATGCCCCCTCAGTGAAGTTAATTTCCTGACCAGGCTTCAAGCATACAAAAGCGCGTCTTGTATGATTGCGGCGGCCATTAAATTTACCGGTACGTTTCTGTTTACCTTGACGATTTGCAACTTGGACAGATTCAACTTGAACCTTGAAGAGCAATTCGACGGCGGCTTTGATTTCTGGCTTGGTTGCATCTGGCATAACCAGGAAAACCACTTGTTCATTCTTCTCAGCAACCATCGTTGCCTTTTCAGAAATCACAGGAGCCAGCAACACCTTCATCAGGCGTTCTTCGCTATGTTTGATTACTGCGCTCATGCCAGCATCTCCTCGATCTTTGCCAGTGCTGGCTTAGTGATCAACACTTTCTTGTAGAACACCAAAGAAACCGGATCAGCATAACGTGGTTCAACAACCAAAACGTTAGCCAGATTACGTGCTGCCAACATCAGATTTTCGTTGAATTCATCAGTGATGATCAAAACGGAATCGAGGCAACCCATAGTTTTGAGCTTTTCAGACAATAATTTTGTCTTAGGAGCGTCAACAGTGACGTCATCAACCACACACAAACGACCTTCACGAGCCAACTGAGACAGAATCGAGCAGATACCTGCGCGATACATCTTTTTGTTGATTTTGTGCGAGAAGTTTTCGTCCGGCGAGTTCGGGAATATACGACCGCCGCCGCGCCACAAAGGCGAGGAAGACATACCGGCACGTGCACGACCAGTACCTTTTTGACGCCAAGGCTTCTTGGTTGTGTGATGAACTTCTTCACGATCTTTTTGTTTGCGGTTACCGCTACGAGCATTGGCTTGGAATGCAACGACAACTTGATGAATCAAGGCTTCGTTGTAATCACGACCAAAGATAGTGTCAGCAGCAGCAACATTCGATGCCGGTTGACCTTGTTCGTTTAGGAGCTTCAGTTCCATGGATCAGGCCCCCTTCTTAACTTTGACTTTAACAGCAGGCGAAACAACCACCCGACCATTTTTTGCACCTGGCACAGCACCCTTAACGAGCAATAACTGACGCTCTGCATCGACGCGAGCGATTTCCAGATTTTGCACAGTACGTGTTGCATCACCAAGGTGACCGGTCATGCGCTTACCAGGGAAAACGCGACCTGGATCTTGTGCCATACCGATGGAACCTGGGACATTATGCGAACGGGAGTTACCGTGAGAAGCACGACCGGAAGCGAAGTGATGGCGCTTGATGGTACCGGCATAGCCTTTACCAATCGTGACACCTTGCACGTCAACTTTTTGACCAACTTCAAACATACCGACAGGGATGACATCGCCAGCTTTCAATTCTGAAGCTTGCTCTGTACCAATGCGGAATTCTTTCAGAACGGTACCAGCTTCAACACCTGCTTTTGCAAGGTGACCGGCAGCCGCTTTTGTTACGCGGGATGCACGGCGCTGACCGTAAGTAACCTGAACAGCGGAGTAACCGTCTGTTTCAGGAGTTTTGACTTGCGTCACGCGGTTGTTGGACACGTCCAGCACAGTGACTGGAATCGAATCCCCGTCATCTGTAAAGATGCGCATCATACCAACCTTGCGACCAACTAGGCCCAAGCTCATTATTTTCTCCATTCTCACCTACGATTGGGTGAGGCTGATGTTTAAAAAACTTAAACGAATAGGTCAGACAATGCCGACCTTCATCTAAGCCTTCGATTATAGCTCGCAAATTTTTTACTTACAAGCTAAATTATTTCAAAATCCGGCAAATTGTGGTATGTCGGATTTTATTAATTCCCCAAACGGAGCAGGAATAAATTATTGCAGTTTGATTTCGACGTCCACGCCAGCTGGCAGGTCAAGCTTCATCAATGCATCGACAGTTTTGTCGGTAGGATCAACGATGTCCATCAAACGCTGGTGAGTACGGATTTCGAACTGATCACGCGAAGTTTTGTTCACGTGCGGGGAACGCAATACGTCAAAACGCTGTATACGTGTAGGCAAAGGAACCGGACCTTTGACAACGGCGCCAGTGCGCTTGGCAGTTTCGACGATTTCCAGAGCTGATTGATCGATCAATTTGTAATCGAATGCTTTCAGACGGATGCGGATTTTTTGATTTGCAGACATGGTATTTCCTGTAAAGAACGCGCCACCGACTCAACAGAGCGTGGCAATTTTATAAAGAGCGAATAAAAAAAAGCGGCTGCCGCATCCTAAAATGCGACAGCCGACTAGTGTACTACAGAATTACAAATTACTCGATGATTTTTGCAACGACGCCAGCACCAACAGTACGGCCACCTTCACGGATAGCGAAGCGCAAGCCTTCTTCCATCGCAATCGGGTTGATCAATTTTACTGTGATCGACACGTTGTCGCCTGGCATAACCATTTCTTTATCCGCTGGCAACTCGATCGAACCAGTGACGTCCGTAGTACGGAAGTAGAACTGTGGACGATAGTTGTTGAAGAATGGTGTATGACGGCCGCCTTCATCTTTCGACAGGACATAGATCTCGCCTGTGAAATGTGCATGCGGTTTGATCGAACCTGGTTTTGCCAACACTTGACCACGTTGGATATCTTCACGCTTAGTACCGCGCAACAGAACACCGACGTTATCGCCAGCTTGACCTTGGTCGAGCAATTTACGGAACATTTCAACGCCAGTACAAGTTGTCTTGACTGTGTCTTTGATACCGATGATTTCGATTTCTTCGCCGACTTTAACGATACCGCGTTCGATACGACCGGTTACCACTGTACCGCGACCGGAGATCGAGAATACATCTTCCACTGGCAACAAGAAAGCGCCGTCGATGGCACGTTCCGGTGTAGGGATGTAAGTATCGAGTGCATTCGCCAATTTCATGATGGCTTCTTCGCCCAATGGGCCCGTGTCGCCTTCGAGTGCCAATTTAGCCGAACCTTGGATGATAGGCACGTCGTCGCCTGGGAAGTCATACTTCACCAGTAACTCGCGCACTTCCATCTCTACCAATTCGAGCAATTCTGCATCATCAACCATGTCGCATTTGTTCAGGAATACGATGATGTATGGAACGCCAACTTGACGAGCCAACAAGATGTGTTCGCGTGTTTGTGGCATAGGACCATCTGCTGCCGAACAAACCAAGATCGCGCCATCCATCTGTGCCGCGCCGGTGATCATGTTTTTAACATAATCGGCATGGCCTGGGCAATCAACGTGCGCATAGTGACGCGCAGCTGTTTCGTATTCGACGTGAGCAGTATTGATCGTAATACCGCGTGCTTTTTCTTCCGGTGCTGCATCGATCTGGTCGTAGGCTTTTGCTTCGCCGCCGAATTTTTTCGACAAGACGGTGGCAATCGCTGCTGTCAGTGTAGTTTTACCGTGATCAACGTGACCAATTGTGCCGACGTTGACGTGCGGCTTGGTGCGTTCGAACTTACCTTTTGCCATTTTATTCTTCCTTCAAAAAGAACGATTTTTAACAAGGGCGACCCGCTCCGGCAAGGAGCAGGTCGCTGATCTATTACTTGGATTTTGCAGTGACGATGGCGTCGATGACGTTTTTCGGTGCTTCAGCGTAGTGCTTGAATTCCATCGAGTAAGTCGCACGACCTTGCGTTGCGGAACGCAGGGAAGTCGAATAACCGAACATTTCAGACAATGGCACTTCGGCTTTGATGATCTTACCGCCGCCACCAGGAATCTCGTCCATACCCTGAACCATACCGCGACGTGAAGACAAATCGCCCATGACCGTACCAGCGTAATCTTCCGGCGTTTCCACTTCCACCGCCATCATTGGCTCGAGGATGACCGGACTTGCTTTACGGCAGCCATCTTTAAATGCCATCGATGCAGCCATGCGGAACGCGTTTTCATTCGAATCGACGTCATGGTATGAACCGAAGAACAGAGTGACTTTAACGTCAACAACTGGATAACCGGCCAATACGCCCGAAGTCAATGTTTCGATCACGCCTTTTTCTACCGCAGGAATGTATTCGCGTGGAACGGTACCGCCTTTGATGGCGTCGACGAATTCAAAACCTTTACCTGGTTCTTGCGGTTCGATTTTCAGAACCACGTGACCGTACTGACCACGACCACCGGATTGCTTAACGAATTTACCTTCGATTTCTTCGCAAGTTTTGCGAATAGTTTCGCGGTAAGCAACTTGTGGCTTACCAACAGTCGCTTCAACGTTGAATTCACGCTTCATACGATCGACGATAATTTCCAGATGCAACTCGCCCATACCACCGATGATGGTTTGACCCGATTCTTCATCCGTTTTCACGCGGAACGAAGGATCTTCCTGTGCCAAACGATTCAATGCCAGACCCATTCTTTCCTGATCGGCCTTAGTCTTAGGCTCAACTGCCTGAGAAATAACCGGTTCTGGGAAAATCATGCGTTCGAGCGTGATGATTGCTGCTGGATCGCACAAGGTTTCGCCGGTCGTCGCATCTTTCAAACCAACTGCAGCGGCGATGTCGCCAGCGTGAACTTCTTTGATTTCTTCACGTTGGTTAGCATGCATTTGCAGAATACGGCCGAGACGTTCTTTCTTGTTCTTGTTCGGGTTGTAGACGGTATCGCCCGACTTGACCATACCCGAATAGACGCGGAAGAAAATCAATTGACCAACGAATGGATCAGTCATGATTTTGAATGCCAAGGCAGAGAATTTCTCTGTATCTTCCGCTTTACGCGAAGTTGGCTCTTCGTATTCATCCAAACCGGTGACAGGCGGAATATCGACTGGCGATGGCAGGTATTCAATGACCGCATCCAACATGGCTTGTACGCCCTTGTTTTTGAACGCAGTGCCGCACATCATCGGAACGATTTCAGCCGCGATAGTACGCGCGCGCAAAGCACCTTTGATTTCTTCCTCAGTCAAATCACCTTCATCGAGGTATTTGTTCATCAGTTCTTCAGTGTACTCAGCAGCGGCTTCAACCATCTTTTCACGCCACTCAGCTGCTTGCGCTTGCAATTCTTCAGGGATATCGCGGTAATCGAATTTCATACCTTGCGATGCTTCATCCCAGAAAATAGCTTTCATTTTGACCAGATCGACTACGCCGAGGAAGTTTTCTTCCGCGCCGATAGGAATTTGAATCAAAATCGGATTAGCCTTCAGGCGTGAACGCATTTGCTCGTAGACTTTGAAGAAGTTCGCACCGGTACGGTCCATTTTATTGACGAACGCCAAACGTGGGACTTTGTACTTGTTAGCTTGACGCCATACTGTTTCAGACTGTGGCTGAACGCCGCCGACTGCACAGTAAACCATGCAAGCACCATCGAGCACGCGCATCGAGCGTTCTACTTCGATCGTGAAATCGACGTGACCTGGGGTATCAATGATGTTGATATGATGCTCAGGGAAATTGTTCGCCATGCCCTTCCAGAAGCATGTCGTCGCCGCGGAAGTAATGGTAATGCCGCGTTCCTGCTCTTGCTCCATCCAATCCATGGTGGCGGCGCCATCATGCACTTCACCGATTTTGTGGTTGACACCGGTGTAGAACAGAACGCGTTCAGTTGTCGTTGTTTTACCAGCATCAATGTGAGCCGAGATACCGATATTGCGGTAGCGCTCAATGGGGGTCTTACGGGCCATAGATAATCCTAAATCTTTTAATGGACAAAACCGAGCGCAATTTTTCGTGAAAATCGCGCCCGGCCTGATTCAAAATACTTGCCAATGCCTTTGCATGAAAATCATACAAGGACACCGTTCTCTTACTCTTAGAAGCGGAAGTGAGAGAAGGCCTTGTTGGCTTCAGCCATACGATGGACTTCATCACGTTTCTTCATCGCACCGCCACGGCCTTCAGACGCTTCGAGCAATTCGCCGCCCAAACGTTGTGGCATGGATTTTTCGCTGCGCTTGTTCGCTGCTTCACGCAACCAACGCATAGACAAAGCCAAACGACGTACCGGACGCACTTCAACAGGCACCTGGTAGTTGGCACCGCCGACGCGACGCGATTTAACTTCAACCAGTGGCTTGGCATTACCGATTGCCAGAGCAAACACTTCCAAAGGATCTTTACCAGATTTTTGCTGGATGTGATCGAACGCACCGTAGATTATGCCTTCAGCAACAGACTTCTTGCCGGACAACATCAATACGTTGACAAATTTTGCTACTTCTACATTACCGAATTTTGGATCCGGCAATACGTCCCGTTTCGGGACCTCACGACGACGTGGCATTTCAATTCCTTTCAATCTTCAGTTGAGTACCAGATAACAACTTACCGGCACTCGCGACTCACCATCATAGTCAGTCACTTACTCGGCTCAATCCGAACCGACACTGATCCGTAATAGCTTACGGAGATTAAGTTACGAGATTATTACTTCTTAACGGCCTTAGCGCGTTTAGTACCATATTTCGAACGAGATTGCTTACGGTCTTTGACGCCTTGAGTATCCAAAGCACCGCGAACCATATGGTAACGTACACCCGGCAAATCTTTTACACGACCACCGCGCAGCAGTACCACGCTATGTTCTTGCAAGTTATGGCCTTCACCGCCGATATACGAAATGACTTCGAAACCATTGGTCAAACGTACTTTGGCAACTTTACGCAAAGCCGAGTTAGGCTTTTTTGGAGTTGTCGTGTAAACGCGGGTGCAAACGCCACGTTTCTGCGGGCTGTTTTCCAGCGCCGGCGATTTGCTCTTTACACGTGCTGAAACACGTGGTTGGCGAATCAGTTGATTGATGGTTGGCATCGTTTTTAATCCAACAAAATACAACGTTAAACACAAACCCGGAAACGGTTGCCCGGGAGCTAAAATCATTTTTTACGTCTGCTTGATGCAATCAAGTTTTCCAGACGAGCCCGATTTTGACTTACTTTGGTACAGCTTGAGCACCGCATCATGCCGAATTACGTGGCACTGACGACGCCGCTTGCTCCTGCCAGATAACACACAGGGCCAAATACAATGAATCCAAAATCGAGAACTCGCAATTTTATGCGCCATTGGCAATGACTGTCAACGCTTTTATTGTCAAGACACCAGTCGGAAGACCAGGCAAGCGCTGTTACAGGATAGTGAATTTATGCAAAAAAGCCAGCCTCGCTCCCTGTTTTGCGTGCGCCAGCCAGACAAAAGCAGCGCCCCGCCCCTGCTCCACGAGTAAATCCTTTATATTGTCGAGCCTTGCGCACCCTTTTTTCCGATCTTAAGCAATGAACCTGCCATCCATGCCGCCGCGCGGCCCGACGTTTTTAATTCTGAGCTACATCCTGATGTCCACCGTGCCATTTTTACCACTGGCGCTAGGGCAAACCTTGGATCAGCCATGGCAGTTGGCTGGTCTCGGTCTCTTGAGTTGGTTGCTGCTGTGGGCGCTCGGCCAAGGGCCGCAGCGCTTTCACTGGCTGTTGCTGCCAGCCATGCTGGCAATACCAGTGGAAGTCTACTTGCGCCTGTATTTTTCGCAAGGCATCTCGACCCATCATCTGGGCGTGATTGCCGAAACCAGCCCGAAGGAAGCGCTGGAGTTTCTCGGCACCAAGATCTGGCTCCTGCTCGGCTTAGTGGTCGCAATTATTTATTGGTGGTGGCGATTGTTAAGGATTGCGTATAAGTACCCTGGCCTGCGCTGGCGTCACCTTAGCCGCCCCTGGGTGGTGGCAATTTTAGCCCTGCTGTGTGGTTGCTTCGCTTACGGTAATTGTGTCGGCGTTGCCGGGCAAGCCAGCGGCACGGCCTTATCCGATCCGCGCGCGGAAAGTATGCGCGCGAGCTTGCTACGCTGGCCCGGCAAGCTGCCGGCCTGGGCCATGCCGCCAGTTGAGCAAAGCGTGTTGAGCAGCAGTTGGCCGTTCGGCTTGGCCATGCATGTGGTCGATTTTTGGAATGAGCGTCAGTACTTGCAAAAGTTGGCGGAAAAAAGCCGCAACTTCCGCTTTCAGGCCAGCCAAGCGGCCGATGCCCCCGCTACGCAGACAGTGCTGATGGTAATCGGGGAGTCGTCGCGCTATGATCGCTGGAGCCTCAACGGCTATCGCCGCCCGACTAACCCACTGCTGGCGCAAGAGAGTAATTTGATCAGCTTGCGCGATATGATCACGGCCGTATCGGCGACCCGCTTGTCGGTTCCCATTATTGTGTCGCGCAAACCGGCGACGATGGGTTTGCAAGCCGGATTTTCCGAGAAGTCTTTCCTCAGCGCTTACAAAGAAGCCGGCTTCAAGACTTTCTGGCTCTCAAACCAAATGAGTTTCGGCAGCTTCGACACGCCGGTGTCGGTATTTGCCAAAGAGGCCGACGTGACAGAATTCCTCAATCTCGGCGGCTTTACCAATAATTCCAGTTTGGATTCTGTACTGCAAGCGCCTTTGCAACGTGCGCTGGCCGATGCCAGCCCGAAAAAGCTCATTGTGCTGCATACCCTAGGCAATCATTGGAACTATAGTCATCGCTATCCGGCCGAATTCGATCGCTGGCAACCATCGCTGTACGGCATCGATAATCCGGCCTACACCGATCTCGATAACAAACCGGCCCTCAATAACAGCTATGATAATTCGATACTCTATACCGACGCGATATTGGCCAGTTTCATCGAGCAATTGAAGGGGCGTACCGAAATCACCTCGATGCTGTACGTCTCCGATCATGGCCAGACTTTGTACGATGGCAGTTGCAAGCTGGCATTTCATGGCCACAACACGCAGTTTGAATTTCATATTCCCGCCTTGGTCTGGTACTCGGACGCCTACCGCGAGCAATACCCGGACAAGGTCGCACAACTCAAGAAGCACCAGAAGGCGCGCTTGTCGACCGAAAACGTGTTTCACAGTTTGCTCGATATGGCCGACATCCGTTATCCCGGCGAGCAACTCGACCGCAGCTTCGTCAGCGCCGCGTTCAAGGTGCATACCCGCTATGTCGACAGCTATGGCTGGACTAATTACGATAATGCAAACTTCAAGGGCGACTGCCGTGAAGTGATCGACAAGAAAAAGCCTTTGCCGCAAAGAAAGTAAGCAAAAATGTGCTACGGGAGTCCATTGCAAGCTTATTTCGAAACGCTTACACTGCGCGCATGCATACCGATATTCTCCCTACTTTGAAGCTAAGCGAGCACGCCGACAGCACCGTCACGATCAGTGGTGCTTGGCTGGTGCATGCCTTGGCGAAAGACAAGCGCATTGACGATTTGAGCGGCAAATTGCAGGCGTTCGCACAGCAACCGAAACTACACTGGGACTTGCGTGACATCAGCGCACTCGACCATGTCGGTGCCCTCACCCTCTGGCGTGCCTGGGGCAAACGGCGTCCGGCGCAGTTGCAGTTACTTCAAGCGCACGAGGGGATTTTCGCGCGTCTGGAAGAAGTCGGCAAGCTCGCCGTGCCGGCACCACCCAAGCCGCGCCTGAGTGGCGTCATGCTGCTAGGTTCACGGGTGCTGGCGTTCTTTGAACACATACAAAGCTTCACGGCCTTACTCGGGCAATTAATGCTCGACTTGCTGCGCTTCGCGCGCCACCCGCTACGCGGGCCATGGAAAGAACTGTCGGCCAATTTGTATCGTATGGGAGCACAAGCCCTGGGCATCACCGCCTTGGTCGGCATCTTGATCGGCATCGTGTTGTCGTATTTATCGGCACAGCAATTACGCACCTTTGGTGGCGATCTCTACATCGTCAATATCCTCGGCATGAGTATTATCCGAGAGCTTGGCCCTATGCTGGCAGCCATTTTAGTGGCCGGACGCTCCGGCTCAGCCATCACGGCACAGCTTGGTGTCATGCGCGTAACGGAAGAACTCGATGCCATGAGCGTGATGGGCATTCCACATGGATTCCGACTGATCATGCCCAAGGTCTTGGCACTGGCCATCGCCATGCCCTTGCTGGTGATTTGGACCGATATCATGGCCATCGCCGGCGGCATGATCTCGGCCCAAGCACTGCTGGGCATGACCCCGGCGTTCTTTCTCTACAAATTACCGGAAGCGGTGCCTTTGATTAATTATTGGATAGGCTTACTGAAAGGCACCAGCTTCGGCATGCTGATTGCGTTAGTGTCATGTCATTACGGTTTGCGTATCGAGCCTAATACCGAAAGCCTGGGCCGCGGCACCACCAATTCGGTGGTCGTAGCCATTACCGTCGTCATCATTGCCGATGCCGTTTATGCCATTATTTTCAGTAAGCTGGGGTATTGATGTACAGTTCAGCAAACAAGGAAGCAATCATCGAGATCAGCGGCTTGCGCACGCAATTCGGGCGCACGCTGGTACATGACAATTTAGAATTGTCGGTGCAGCGCGGTGAAATTCTGTCTATCGTCGGCGGTTCCGGCACGGGAAAAACCGTCTTACTCCGGCAAATGCTGGGCTTGGAACGACCACGGCGCGGCCGTATTGCCGTCTTCGGTGAAGATATTCACTCGCAAGATCAGCGCCATCTGGCGTATCTGCGCCAGCGTTCCGGCATGTTGTTTCAGCAAGGCGCCCTCTACTCAGCCTTCAGTGTTTTTGACAATGTTGCCCAGCCCATGCGTGAAATCGGTCGTTTGTCTGAGGAACTCATTACCGATTTGGTGTATCTGAAGCTGCAAATGGTAAATATTGGTTTCGAGCACGCACGTAAAATGCCATCCGACTTGTCCGGCGGCATGATTAAACGCATCGCTTTGGCGCGCGCGCTGGCGCTCGACCCGGAATTACTGTTTCTCGACGAACCAACGGCCGGACTCGACCCAGACCGCTCCGATAGTTTTGTCGAACTGATACTATCGCTACATCAACAATTGGGATTGACCGTCGTCATGGTCACCCATGATTTGGATAGTTTGTTCGCCCTCTCGACCCGCATCGCGGTGTTAGCAGAAAAAAAAGTCATCGTGATAGGCACGCCGGCTGAGGTGGTGCGTTACGAACATCCGTTCATACATAGTTTCTTCCTCGGCGGCCGCGGGCGGCGCGCAATGGAAGTCATGCAATCTGCTTCACCCTAGGAGTCCCATGGAAAACCGTTCGCATGCCCTTATTGCCGGCTTCTTCACAATTGCCTTACTGATCATTGCGAGTTTGCTCGCTATTTGGCTAGGACGCGATAAAATTCAACGTATCCCCTATGAGATCGTCACCCAAAGCGCGGTCTCCGGCCTGAACTTGCAAGCTGCGGTGCGCTACAAGGGGCTCAAGGTCGGCAGCGTTACCGATATCGATTTCGATACCACGGTTAACGGCCAGATTGTGATGCGCCTGGAAGTGATTCCGACCACCCCGATTACGGCGTCGACCTACGCGACCTTGGCTTACCAAGGCGTGACCGGGATTGCCTTTGTTCAGCTCGATGATGATCAATCATCGGCGCAACCCTTATTGGCTACGCAAAGCGGCACTACCCTGCCGCGCATTCCGCTGCACGCCAGTACCTTGCAAACGATAGAGCAGCGCGGCTTGGCAATACTGAGCCAGACTGAAGAATTAACCAAACGGATGAATTCCCTGCTCGATCCAGCCAACGCCCAGTCTTTGGTGCATACCGTAAGCAGTATCAACGACGTAGCGCAGGCGTGGCAGGCCGTGCCGGCGAAATTAACGCCGGCGCTCAACAAACTGCCAAACCTGATCGCTCAAACTGAAACCACCCTCAATGCCGTCTCAGCCCTATCGGCCGATGCGCGCCAATTTACCCGCAACATGAACCAACTCAGCAGTGACTTACAATCACGCGACGGCCCGATCGCCCGCTTGAGTCATAGCCTCGATGCGCTCAGTGACAGCGTCTTGCTCGATACCCTGCCACGCCTGCAAACACTGAGCACTGAAGCCGGTACCAGCATGCGTGCGCTCAAGCGCACCAGCGAGACCCTCAACGATAGTCCACAAAGCATTTTGTTCGGCAAACCGGCAGCAATGCCAGGTCCGGGCGAAGCCGGCTTTATCACGCCGAAATAAGGAACCCACCCATGTCGATACTGCTTCGCTCCCTCCGTCTGACCGGCTGCCTGACTGCGCTGGCCTTGCTCAGCGCTTGCGTGAACACGGTCTCACCAGTGCCGCAACAATACGATTTCGGTCCAACGGCGCAAGTCAGCAGCGCCACGGCACGGCACACCATGCCAGCCATGAGTGAGATCCTCACCAGCGCTGCCCTCGACAGCAATGCCATGCTGTATCGCCTCGCCTATGACGACCCACGCCAACTGAAAGCCTACGCACAAGCACGCTGGACCATGCCGCCGGCACAATTGCTGATGCAACGCGTGAAGCTGCAAAACGGCAGCAGTACGGGTATCGATGGCCGGGTGTTGCAACTCGAATTGGACGAATTTTCACAGATTTTCACCGCACCACAGCAAAGCCATGCGCACATCAGTGTCCGCGCCAGCCTGCGGCAAGGAAAAAACATCTTGGCACAACGGCGCTTTACCCTCACGGCCGCCACCACCACAGCCGATGCCCGCGGTGGTGCCAACGCCATGCAAACTGCGGCCGATAACTTCATTGCTGAACTCAATGCATGGATAGGCCAAGCCGATAGTAGCCATCCATGAGTGAGCCCGACACGCCGCCAATGACACCATTGCGGCACAGCTCGCCGTTTGCCCGCGCCAGCTTGCTGGCCTATCTGATTTTGATCTTGTATGCGAGCTGGTATCCGTTTACCGGTTGGCAAGCGAATAATCTGTCAGCCCTGCCGGCTGTCATTCGTCAGTGGCCACGCTACTGGACCCTGTTCGATGCCGGCATCAATGTGGTCGGCTATATACCTTTCGGGATGTTGATCGTCTTTGCGCTCTATCCACGCCGCGTCGGCTGGCAAGCGGTGCTGCTGGGTGCCGTCGGTGCCGTCGTGGTATCCGCCAGTGCCGAGCTGGTGCAATATTTTTTACCGAGCCGGGTGACTTCCTTGCTCGATTTTCTCACCAATGCCAGCGGCGGCTTGCTTGGCGCGCTCAGTGCGGCCTTGCTGACGCCCTTGGTGCTGGAAAAAGGTCGATTACAATTATTACGCAAGCAATGGACCTATCGCGAAGCGAGCTGGGAAGTGGTGTTGCTCGGCTTGTGGCCGATGGCGCAACTGTATCCGCAAGCTTATCTGTTCGGATTGGGTCAGATTTTCCCTATTCTGTCGCAACACTTGAGCGATATCTTCGAGTTCGACATCGACCTCGGCAGCTTGATTTTGCATGGCTGGGAATTCAATGCCGATGCCTATCTGCTGGCGGAAACCTTTATCACCGCTTGCGGCTGCAGCGGGGCAATTTTGCTCAGCTTGTCGCTGCTCACGCCGCGCGCGCCGAAATTGCGCATCTCTGCACTCTTGCTGCTGTTCGCTCTGACCGGCAAATCACTGGCCAGTGCCTTACTGCTCAACCCCGATTATGCCTTTGCCTGGCTCACTCCAGGCGCACGTGGCGGGCTGCTGATCAGCCTGATCATGCTGTACGGTTTTTCCTTTGCGCCACTGCACGTGCAACGGCGACTGGCCTTCTTACTCTTGTCGATTTCGCTGGTGGTACTCAATCTGGTACCAGACAATCCTTACTTCGCCGCCACCATGCAAACCTGGATACAGGGAAAATTTTTGAACTTTAATGGGGCAGCACAGTTCTTATCCTTGTCATGGCCATTCTTGGCTTTATGGATTTTGTTACTGAAACCAAAGGCAGCCGATATCAAAGTTGCAGTATCATAGAGGCTTCCCAACCATTGCCAAGCAGGTACCTGGACTGACGACGAGTCAGGTACCGGTGAAAGAATCTTCCTCATGTCTGAACCACTGTATTTTCAAAAGCATGTCTTTTTCTGTATGAACCAACGCGACGATGGGCGGCCGTGCTGCCATGAGCGCGGTGCGCAGAGTGCGCAAGAACATGCAAAACGGCGCATCCGTGAACTCGACATGAATGGCCATGGCAAGATACGCATCAATAAATCCGCTTGTTTGGACCGCTGCGAGCAAGGCCCGGTGATGGTGGTCTACCCACAAGGCACTTGGTACACCTTCATCGATCACAGCGACATCGATGAAATCATCGATGTCGACCTGATCGGCGGCGGCATCGTCGAACGTTTAAGGTTGCCCAACACATGAACGCGCAAACCGAACATTTCTTCATCGCCGGCCAAGTCGGCCAATTGCAGTGCGCCTTAGACTTGCCCGATCCAGAAACCGGTGCGGCGCTGCGCGGACTGGCACTGGTTGCGCATCCGCATCCTCTGTACGGTGGCACCATGGATAACAAGGTCGCGCAGACGCTGGCGCGGACCTTTTGCGGTCTCGGCTATGCGGCGGTGCGGATGAATTTCCGTGGCGTCGGCCAGTCGGAAGGCACGCATGATGCCGGCCTCGGTGAAACGGCCGATATGGCACTGCTGCTGACGGCCATGCGCGCACGTTTTCCGCAACTGCCAGTCGCCTTGGCCGGATTTTCTTTCGGTACCTTCGTGCAAGCCTGTCTGCAGCAACAATTGCTGCAGCAAGGCCAGCCTGCCGAGCGGCTGGTGCTGGTCGGTGCCGCCGCCGGCAAATGGGCCATGCCTGATATCGAGGCCCATACCATACTGATACACGGCGAGTGCGACGAGACTATTCCGCTGGCGGCGGTACTCGATTGGTTGCGGCCTCAAGATATTGCGGTCACGGTAATTCCCGGGGCTGACCATTTTTTCCATCGCCGCCTGCATCATATCAAACAGATCGTCAGCAGTATGTGGCGGCCCGCCTCGCCAGCGCTGGTCGGCTGAACGCTGCCTCTGCCAAGCTGACGTCTGATGTTATTTTTTGTTCTTTGTTCTTTGTTTTTTTAAGCCTGACTCAATGAAAAAATTCTTCGTTTCCCTCGCCGCGTCCTTGCTGACTATGTCAGCTGCGTTCGCTCAAACCCTGCCGGCCCCCACTATCGCCGCGCGCTCTTGGTTATTGCTCGACGCTACCAGCAGCCAAGTCATCGCCGCACAAGAACCGGATATGCGCATCGAACCAGCTTCGCTGACCAAGATCATGACGGCGTATCTGGTATTTTCGGCTATTAAAGAAAAAAAACTTGCGCTCGAACAGAGCGTCAATGTTTCCACGCGCGCGTGGAAAGTTGATGCCAGCAGCTCGAAGATGTTCATCGAACCGAATAAACCGGTAACGATCAATGAATTGCTCTATGGTTTGATCGTCCAATCTGGCAACGATGCCGCAGTGGCCTTGTCGGAAGCTGTCGCCGGTAGTGAAGAAGCGTTTGTCGTGCAGATGAACCGCGAAGCCGAACGACTCGGCATGAGCGCCAGCCATTTCGCCAATCCACATGGCTTGCCCAGCCCGGAAAACTATGTCAGCGCTCGCGATCTGGCAACTTTGGCCTCCCGTTTGATCAGTGATTTCCCTGATTTTTACAAAACCTATTACAGCACCAAGAGCTACACCTATAACAAAATCACCCAACCTAATCGCAATCGGCTGCTGTGGCTGGATCCAACCGTCGACGGCATGAAAACCGGTCATACCGAGACGGCTAAGTATTGCTTGATTTCTTCGGCGAATCGTCCGAATGGCAGCGGCCAACGGCGCTTGATTTCCATCGTCACCGGTGCCGACAGCGATCAGATTCGCGCCCAAGAAAGTTTGAAATTGCTCAACTGGGGCTTTCTGAATTTTGACACCATCAAGCTCTATGCCAAGGGTCAAGCGCTGGAATCACCACAGGTATGGAAAGGTGCACAAGCCCAAGTCAAGATCGGCTTCGATCGCGATCTGTACGTGACCTTGCCCAAAGGCGCTGCGGCCAAACTGAAACCTAGCTTGGAGCGCAAAGATCCTCTGGTTGCACCGATAGCCAAAAACAGTAAAGTCGGGACGATGAAGATGATGCTGGATGGCAAAGTTGCCGCTGAATTTCCTGTATTTGCTTTGGAGCAAGTTGAGCAAGCCAGTATTTTCGGCCGCGCTTGGGATTCCGTACGCTTGATGTTCAAGTAAGCAGTCGCGCTGCTTAGAATGATCATGCCACGCGCTGCGTGGCATTTTTTTTGACTGCAAGGATATGCATTATTTGCATAAACTTAAATAGCAATCTGTGTGAAAATCAGTGTTTACTTTTCTCGGGGCAAATACATCATGCAAGATCCTTTAGTTTTCCTCAACGGTGCGCTGACTCCTTTATCGGAAGCAAAAATTCCTGTGCTTGATCGCGGTTTTATTTTCGGCGACGGCATTTATGAAGTGATCCCTGTTTATCAACGCAAAATGTTTCGCTCCGATCAGCATCTGGCGCGTTTGTTCCGCAGTCTTGCTGCCATCAGCATCAGCAATCCGTACACCAAAGAAGAATGGCTGGAGCGCATCACCGAGGTGATGGATGCCCACCCTGCCGACGATCAAATGGTGTATTTGCAAGTCACGCGCGGCGTAGCCAAACGTGCGCACGCATTTCCTGCGGTATCGACCCCGACGGTCTTCATCATGAGCAACCCGATTGTGTTACCAACTGAGAGCGCGCGCGAACATGGCGTAGCCTGTGTCAGCATGGAAGACCGGCGTTGGTTGCATTGTGAAATCAAATCGATCTCTTTGCTCGGCAATATATTGGCTGCGCAAAATGCGGCCGAGCACAACGTCGCAGAAAGTATCCAGTTCCGCGATGATTTTTTGACCGAAGCCTCAGCCTCGAATGTGTGGATAGTCAAAGATGGCATCGTGATGGGACCACCCAAAGATAATCTTATCCTCGAGGGCATACGCTATGCGCTGATTGAGGAACTTTGTGCCGCACAGAATATTCCTATGCAAGTACGGCGCATCAGTCGCGCCGAAGTTTTTTGCGCCGACGAAATTATGCTCTCTTCGGCGACAAAAGAAGTGCTTGCCGTCGTAGAGCTCGACGGGAAAACTATTGGAAACGGCAAACCTGGCCCCATCTACGACAAGTTGTATGCCGCCTATCAGTTAGCCAAAGCAGGATAAGCGTAACGGCCATTTCTTTTGATGGCTGTTGACGGTCTGCCTCAGATAAAGAAATGGAATGCTTTATGGAAATGAAACCTATCCCACCGGAACAAAGTCTGATCGAGTACCCGAGCGACTTCCCGATCAAGATCATGGGAGCGCGACATGAAACTTTTGCCCAAACCATGGTCGATATTGTGACCATCCATGATCCCAGTTTTCATACCGGGAAAATGGATATGCGGCTCTCGAGTAAAGGCAGCTATCTGGCAATCACCGTGACGGTTTGGGCCACCAGCCGCGAACAGCTTGATAATCTGTATCGCGAACTGTCGGCCCATCCTATGGTCAAGATCGTTATGTAAGCGGCGCGGTGCGCGCCACTGCGGTTACGGCGTTATACAAGAACGCGGCGGCGGCGGCACCGAGCAGCGGTCCGACTACCGGCACCCAGGCATAAGCCCAGTCACTGTCTCGCTTACCAGCAATAGGTAGCAAGGCATGCATGATGCGCGGTGCCAAGTCGCGTGCCGGGCTCATCGCATAGCCGGTGGTGCCGCCGAGTGAAACGCCGATACCCAACACCAGTAAGCCAACTGGCAGCGCATTGATAGCACCAAGACCGACATGCGATTGCGCCATGTTTAACACCGCAAACACCAACACAAAGGTGGCGATGACTTCCGATACCACATTCGTAAACGGATGGCGTATTGCCGGGCCAGTACAAAATACGGCGAGTTTGGCATCGGCATCGGTGGTGGCGTCGAAGTGCTGACGATACATAACCCAGACCAGCAAGGCACCGCACAGACCGCCGGCCATTTGCGCCGTCACATAGCCGAGCACTTGCCCCCAAGGGAATTTATCGGCCAGCGCCAGCGCCAAAGTGACAGCCGGATTCAAATGTCCGCCACTGGCGGCCGCGCTGCAAAACACGGCAATAAACACCGCCATACCCCAACCGATCGCGATGACAATCAAGCCACTGTCGTGGCCCTTGGTTTTTGTTAACAAGACATTGGCAACCACGCCATCACCGAGCAAAACCAACAGGGCTGTGCCGATGAATTCCGCTAATAAAGGATGCATGAGAAGTTCTCCGGTGAGTACGCTCAGCTTTCGTCAGCCCACGCGATACTGGCTTTGAGCGCGCGCTGCCAAGATTTCATGCAGTTGACCACGGCGGCGGCCGGCATGGCCGGATGAAAGCGGCGGTCGAGTTGCCACTGGCTTTGAATCTCGCTCAAGTCTTTCCAATAACCGACTGCTAAACCGGCCAGATAGGCCGCGCCCAGCGCGGTGGTTTCAGTGATCTGCGGACGCACGACATCGACGCCGAGCAAATCGGCTTGAAATTGCATGAGTAAATCATTCGCGACCGCGCCGCCATCGACGCGTAATTCGGCAATCGGGCCGCCGAGATCGGCTTCCATGGCACGCATGACATCCACCGACTGGTAGGCGATACTATCGAGCGCAGCGCGCGCAATATGCCCGGCGGTACTACCACGGGTGACGCCAAATACACTGCCGCGCACGCGCGGATTCCAGTGCGGCGCGCCGAGTCCGGCAAAGGCTGGCACCATGTAAACGCCATCGCTGTCGGGCACCGATCTGGCCAGCGTTTCGATCTCGCCGGCACTGCGAACGAGACCTAAACCATCGCGCAACCACTGCACCACCGCTCCACCTATAAAGATACTGCCTTCAAGCGCGTAATTGACTTGATCGCCGATTTGCCAAGCAATAGTGGTAACCAAATTATTTTTCGATTCCACTGGTGAGGTGCCCGTATTCATCACCAGAAAACAACCGGTACCATAAGTGTTTTTCACCATGCCGGGAGTGACGCACATTTGACCGAACAAGGCCGCATGCTGATCGCCAGCGATGCCGGCCAGAGGAATTTCATGGCCGAACAAACTGCGGCCAGTGTGGCCATACACTTCAGAACACGAGCGTACTTGCGGCAACATACTGCGTGGGATAGTGAACAGTTCGAGCAGTTCTTCATCCCATTCCAAGCTGTGTATATTAAAGAGCATGGTGCGCGAGGCATTCGTGACATCGGTGACATGCAGTTTTTGCTGAGAAAAATTCCAAACTAACCAACTGTCAACCGTGCCGAACGCCAATTTTCCCGCTTCCGCTTGCGCGCGTGCCCCTTCCACATGATCGAGAATCCAATTGATCTTGGTAGCGGAAAAATAGGCATCGACCGGCAAACCGGTTTTAGCCCTCACCATATCCTCTAGCCCACGGGCTTTGAGCGCATCGCAGTAGTCGGCGGTACGGCGGTCTTGCCAGACGATGGCGGGATAGATAGGCCGGCCGCTGGCACGATCCCAGACGATGGTCGTTTCGCGCTGATTGGTGATGCCAATGGCGGCAATAGCGTCGCCGTTCAAGCCGGCGTGAGCCAGTACTTGGGCTGCGACACCGGCCTGGGTTGACCAGATTTCCTGCGGGTCGTGCTCGACCCAACCCGGTTGCGGATAAATTTGTGCAAATTCTTTCTGGGCGACGGCCACTACGGCACCGCGCTTATCGAACAATACCGCTCGCGAACTGGTGGTGCCTTGATCAAGCGCGAGAATATATTGACTACCGGACGTTTCCTTGTGCATCGTCATCTCCTGGTTTTATTATGTGTGCAGGCGCGCGTGCCAAATAAACGGCAAGCTCGCTCTGCTGGTCCGGCGTCGCATGCAAACCGAGCTTAGTGCGACGCCAAAGGATATCGTCAGCCGTAACGGCCCATTCGTATTCTTGCAGATACATCACTTCAGCTTCGTGCAAGTCGCTGCAGAATTGGATGCCGAGTTCTGCCACACTGGTACGTGCACCAATGAGCAGCTCGGCCCGCGTGCCGTAAGAGCGGGCATAGCGCAGCGCCAACGCCGCCGGCAACCATGGAAAGCGCGTTTGGAACTGGCGTGAGAAAGCGGCAAAATCAGCCGCCGGAATATCGCCGCCGGGCAGTGTTGCATGCGCAGTCCAAGCGGGTTCGGCGCATGCCAGCGGCACGCCAAGCAAGTCGAGGGCTTCTTCAGCGAGGCGGCGATAGGTGGTGATTTTGCCACCGAACACGGTCAGCAGCGCCGCTTGTTGCGGCACATGTGACAGTTCCAAGTGGTAGTCACGCGTGACGGCGGACGGATCGTCCCCCGCACCTTGATCGAGCAGCGGACGCACCCCGGAGTAGCTGGCCACCACATCAGCCGGGCTGATACTTTGTAAGAAATACCGATTCACCGATTTACACAGATAGGCCACCTCGGCGGCATCGATGCGCACTGCTGCCGGATCGCCATGATATTCAAGGTCCGTGGTGCCGATGAGGGTGAATTGCTCTTGATAGGGAATGGCAAAAATAATGCGCCCATCGGGATTTTGAAAAATATAGGCATGATCGTGTTCGAACATTTTTTTCACGACCAAATGACTGCCTTTGATCAAGCGCAGACTATGCTCTTGCGTTTGACCTAATTGTTCATGCAATACCTGCGCCACCCATGGTCCGGCGGCATTCACCAAGGCACGCGCCTGCACCTGCTGCAGCGCACCTGCGGTGTCGCCGCCGGTGGAGCGCAAGCTGGCTTGCCATAGGCCGCCGCTGCGCTGCGCGCTTTCCAGCCGGGTTCGGGTCAGAATCACGGCACCGCGCTCGCGCGCATCTTGGGCATTGGCAACCACCAAACGGGCATCGTCGACCCAGGCGTCAGAATAGAGAAAGCCACGCGTCATGCTCTTCTGTAGCGGCACGCCGACGGCATGGGTGCGCAAATTCACCCCGCTCGAAGCCGGCAGCAATTCACGCCGACTCAAGTGATCGTACAGGAACAGACCGGCGCGTATCATCCAAGCTGGCCGCAAATGCGGTACATGCGGCATGACAAAACGCAGTGGTGAAATCAAATGCGGCGCCGCGCGTAACAGCAGTTCGCGTTCGCGCAGCGCTTTGCGCACCAAGCCAAATTCGTAATATTCGAGATACCGCAGCCCACCATGGATGAGCTTGGTGCTGGCCGAGGAAGTATGGGAAGCCAGATCATCCTGTTCGCATAACAACACGCGCAGTCCGCGCCCGGCAGCGTCACGGGCGATCCCGACACCATTGATACCACCGCCGACAACCAGTAAATCATAGGGAGAATCGGCATTCATACAGCCACCGTAGCGACAGGAAAGTCAGTCATAGAGTCGATAGAGTAAAGTTTGGATTCGATCATAAATCACCAAATGAACAATTTCAAGTTCTAATTAGAACATAGTATAGTGAATATAAGCAAGATCAGTTACTATCTTCTGCCCTATTGACCAACTTCGCTATGCCGCCCATGGATCGTTTGCACCTGCCATCGCCCCTCAACACCACCCTCAATGTGCGTCAGAAGGAATTGCTGACGGCCATTCAGCGCGCCGGCTTTGCCACGGTCGAACAGTTGTCCGCGCAGTTCCGCGTCACGCCGCAGACGATACGGCGCGACATCAAGCTTTTGACTGACGACAATTTACTGCGGCGCTTTCACGGCGGCGTTGGGCTGTACTCTAATGCAGAAAATTCCGCCTACCCGGCGCGTCAAGGTTTTTTCCCGGAACAAAAACGCCGCATCGCCGCTTTGCTGGCACAGCATATTCCGGACGGCGCGAGTCTGTTCATCAACTTAGGGACCACGACCGAAGAAGTGGCACGGGCGCTGGCGCAGCATCGCAATCTGCGCGTCATTACCAACAACATGCATGTTGCTTCCATCATGAGTAATTATGCGGGGATAGAAGTGATTGTTACTGGCGGCATCATGCGCGCGCGTGACGGCGGCCTGACCGGTGAGGCGGCGATCGATTTCATCAACCGGTTTCAGGTTGATTTCGGCATCATTGGTATTTCCGGGATAGAAAATGATGGTACGCTGCGCGAATTTGATTACCGCGAAGTGCGGGTGTCGGAAGCGATTATCAAACATTCGCGCACCGTCTTTCTGGCCGCCGACCATTCCAAATTCGACCGCCCGGCGCTAGTACGGCTGGGCCACTTGGCACAGATTGACAGTCTGTTTACCGATCGCGAGCCGCCCGAGGCCTTGCGCGCCACGCTCAACACTGTCAGCACACGGGTGCTGGTGGCTAAATAGAACGGTGCTGCGCGCTCAGACTGGATAAATTAAAGGTGTACTCGCTTCTGCCGCTGGCACGCCGAGTGATGCTTGCGCGACTTCGTTGAGCAACCACAGCCGAAACGCCCTGACCTCGGGTTTTTCCAAGGCTTGCTCAACGTAGACCAAGTGGTAAGAGACCGGACTGGGAATGTCGACATCAAACAGGCGCACCAACTGCCCGCTCTCGATATCCGACTGCACGATGGCGTGACGGCCGAGCGCAATACCCTGACCATCGACCGCCGCGCGCGCCAAGATCGAGGCGTCTTGAAACACCAAGCCATGGGTCGGCTCTTTATTATTCAGACCGGCGGCGCGAAACCAAGGCTCCCACGGTTCTTCTTCACATCGCAATAAATTCGATGCCGCCAATTCGGCCGGGGTGGTCGGCAAGCGGCCGCCCTGATAACGCGGGCTGACGACTGGATAGTAATAGTCACCCATCAAAAACTCACTGACTAAACCCGGATAATTACCAAAACCGAAACGTATGCCGATATCGATAGACTCGCGCGAAAAGTCGACCAGATGATTACTCGAATGCAGGCTGACTTCGAGACCAGGATGGTGCTCAATGAAACGCCCCAAACGCGGCGACAGCCAGCGTGCCGCAAACGAGGGCAAAGAGGTAATGCCGAGGCGCTTTTGCTGATGCCAGCGCTGTAGCTGCTCAGTCGCTTCAACCAAACTGTGCAAAGCCATGCGAATGGCATGGGCATACCGCTCGCCGGCGCTGTTGAGGGCGATGCGTTTGCCATGGCGAGTGAAGAGTTCAACGCCGAGTTCTTCTTCCAGCGCCCGTACCTGATGGCTGACCGCTCCATGGGTGAGGTGAATTTCCTCGGCCGCACGAGAAAAATTCTGATGCCTGGCGGCGGCTTCGAAAGCACGCAAGGCCGCCAAGTTAGGCAGTTTCCTGATATCCATTTTGCATATATCCGTCATCAAAAAAACGCATAATAATGTGAATTAAATGCGCAAGCAAAGCAAAAATTACTCGTTTTGCATATTGCGTAGCAACTACTACAATAAGCACATCGTAACAGCAAATTAGATTTTTCCCTTGAAAATCAATGGCTGTTACCAAGCATCACGATATATTCATTTGATGCTTCCACATAATGAGGTAATCAGAAATGACAAATAATTTCACAAACCAATCGCACACAATCAGTGCTGGAAAAACGGTTTCCTACGTCAGTGACGAAGCAAAACAAATTCAGATCGCCTGTGGTCGCGTTTGGCTGACCATAGCTGGCTACGATGAAGACTACTGGCTCGCTGCCGGTGAATCGATGAACTTGCCGGCTGGCCGCCTGATTGTTATCGAAGCCGATCAGCAAGCCAGCTTGGTGGAACTCAGCGGCGCGGCGCAGCGTCAAACGACCGCGCCCACGGCTGGCTACTTCCAAAAACTCACCCAGCGCTTCAACGCGGCACTGGCTTAAAGCCTGAGTTTCCGACACCGCTGCTGCCAAGGACGCTGCCGCCGCGCAGAAGTTCGCGGCAGCGGCGCTGGCAATGTTACACTAGCGGCTTATGCCAGACGCCTCCTCTACCACTCCCCTGATACGCCGCCGCGGCATTGAGCCGTATGCGACCACCTTCGACGCCATGCGCGCATTTACCGATGCCCGTACGGCGACGACAGCGAACGAATTTTGGATCGTTGAACACCCTCCGGTTTTCACGCTCGGACTCGGTGCCGACCACAGCCACGTGCTCGCTCCCCATGAGATACCGGTGATCGCCACCGACCGCGGTGGTGAAGTCACCTACCACGGGCCGGGCCAAGTGGTGATCTACTTAATGATGGATCTGCGCCGCAGCCATCCGAAAGCCCGTTTATTCGCGCGCGAATTCGTGCATAAAATAGAACAAGCGGTGATCGACACCTTGGCAGCGTATAATCTGGCCGGCAACCGCAAAGACGGTGCGCCCGGTATTTACGTCAGCACTGGTGCATGGCAGGGTGCGAAAATTGCCGCACTTGGGCTGAAAGTACGCGGCAACGGCTGCACTTACCATGGCGTGTCGCTCAATGTCGACATGGATCTGACACCGTTTTCCTGGATTAACCCGTGTGGCTATGCCGGACTGGCGACGGTCGATATGCGTACCCTGGGCGTGACGGCGAGCTTGGCCGCAGTCCAGACCGCGCTATCTGAGCATTTGCAACTCCTTTTGACTGCCTCCTGATTTTTTTTCGACACCGCTTCATATCATGACAACCGAAAATACTCCTGTTCTGCCCCCTGCTGTATCGACCGATGTCGCTGCAGCCGCTTACGATCCGACTGAAAAACAAAAAGGCGCCAGCAAAACCGCGCGTATTCCAATCAAGATCGTGCCGATGGAGCGCTTGCCCAAGCCGGACTGGATACGTGTCAAGGCCGGTTCACCGACCACGCGTTTCTATGAAATCAAAGATATTTTGCGCGCCAATAAACTCGTGACAGTCTGTGAAGAAGCTTCGTGCCCGAATATTGGCGAATGCTTCGGCAAAGGTACTGCGACCTTCATGATCATGGGTGACAAATGTACGCGCCGCTGCCCCTTCTGCGACGTCGGCCACGGCCGTCCTGATCCGCTTGACGCCGATGAACCGGCTAATTTGGCCAAGACCATCGCCGACTTGCGTCTCAGTTATGTCGTCATCACCTCGGTCGACCGCGACGATTTACGTGACGGTGGTGCCGCCCACTTCGCCGAGTGCATCAGCAAAATCCGTGAACTCTCGCCGAGCACGCGCATAGAAATTCTCACGCCTGACTTCCGTGGCCGCATGGACCGTGCGCTGGAAATTCTCAATCTGGCACCGCCCGATGTGATGAACCATAATCTCGAAACCGCGCCGCGCCTGTACAAAGAAGCGCGCCCAGGATCCGATTATGAATACTCGCTCAACTTACTCAAACGCTTCAAAGAAATGCACCCGAACACGCCGACTAAATCCGGCATCATGGTCGGCTTGGGTGAAACCGATGAAGAAGTCTTGCAAGTCATGCGCGATATGCGCGCGCACAACGTCGACATGCTGACGATAGGCCAGTATCTGTCACCGAGCGGCCACCATTTGCCGGTACGCCGCTATGTTCATCCGGATGTCTTCAAAATGTATGAAGAAGAAGCCTACAAAATGGGCTTTGCCCACGCTGCCGTCGGCGCCATGGTGCGATCGAGCTACCATGCTGATCAGCAGGCGCATGGGATAGCTTGATCAAAAATCTGACCGGGGTTTGAAACCCCGGCCTTCAGAGGCTATCGCAAAAGCCTGATGGACGCTTTTTATATCTGAAACACCGCATACCTCGTCATTCCCGTATGCCACAGCCTCGTCATTCCCGCGTGTTTTTGGCGGGAATCCAGTGGCACGACCGTGCCTTCAGGGTGAACAAGTCAATCACGGATACATTTTTTCCGCTGCAAAATGAGGATACCCGCTGGGCATCCGACGCACAGAGATAACAGGCGCTGACGCGGCAATGACGAATTGGGCGATTAGCGCAATGCGCAATTGACCTGATTTGCGGGTAACGATCAGCATGCCTGTGGCAGAAATCTCGTGTCGTTTGGCTTCATGCCCAAGCTGGTGTCCATCGCTGCATCGGATGAAGCAAACTTGTATCGTCAATAAGTAAACACGATACACTATCCAATCCGCGCAGTTACTCCATCTTGATTGCTCGACGCCATAACGCGCGATGCGCGTCGCATCGAATCTGTACGCAGCAAACACACTAGGAATACCTGATGGCCGTTACCGAAGAACGCATAGCACTGTTGGAACAGCGCTTGGATCGTATTGAACAATTACTGCGCCTGCAGTTGCAATCCAATACAGGTCCCGCGACGTCGCCGGAAGCGGCGACGCTGGCATCAACGCTGAGCTCACAATCATCGGCGGCGCAGCGCCACGTCAAGCCACGGCCAGTCAGTAACAATGCGCCGCCATCTCATCCAGTGACGGTCACCCAAGTGCTCGGCTGGACTGGTGCGACCGCCTTGGTGCTGGCCGCCGTATTTTTGATTCGTCTGGTGCTCGATGCCGGGTGGTTGACACCGGAGCGCCAAATTGGTTTGGCCTTGATTGGCAGTTTTGCTTTGATTGCAGTTGGCCTGCGATTGCGCAAGATTGATTTGGAGTATGCCAGCCTGCTGCCTGCCGCTGGCGTCGTCGTGCTGTTTTCTGCGGTGTACGGCGCGCATCTTTACTATCATCTCATTGGTGCCACTGTCGCGACCAACGCGGTGATCGCCATCTGCCTGTTCACGCTGTGGCTTGGGCGTCAGTTTGACAATGAAATGTACGCGCTGTTTGCCGTGATTGGTTCTTACTCCGCCCCGTTGCTATTGCCCACCCTAGGCGATTCGGTGACCGATTTAATCGTCTATTTTTCGGGATGGAGTGTCGTGTATTGCGCGCATTCGGCTTGGATCGGCAATCGCCGCCCCTATTTACTGGCCGGATATATGGCCTTCATCGGATTTCATATTGCAGCTGCCGGATTGACTGCGAACTCATGGAGCAGCCTGTTCGCTTTTCAAACGATACAATTTTTGATTTTTGTTTGTGGCACCCTTGCTTTTTCCATCCATCAAAAACGAGCAATGGCCGCCGCCGAGGCGATCGCCCACTTACCATTATTACTGATCTTTTATTTCTTGCAATATGCGCTACTGCACGAACACGTGCCGACAATTGCCCCCTGGATCGCGCTAGCCAGCGCAGCCGTATTGCTCTTGGCCCACTTGGTCGCGCGCAGAGTCATAAAACAAGCCACTGCCGCGAGCAATGTCTTGGTTGGCACTTACGTTTCTCTGGTTCTGTTTCATGCCGGCTACATTGAATTAGTGCCTGATGAACTGGGGCCTTGGGTCGCGCTGTTGATACTGCCAGCATTTGCCTTATTTACGCGCTGGAACAAGGACGAATCAGCGGCCCTGTTGCCGTATAAAGTACTGATCGGCGTCATCTTCGCCATCAATTTTTTGCGCGTGATTGAAGCGAGTTCACTCGAACATGTCGCCGGCAATCAGGTGCTCGCCCTGCTCTACGCCGCCGAGCTTTACGTTGCCTATGCCCTCTCGCGAGGCGTCAAGGCAATTGCAAACTTGTCTTCCTTCGCATTGTTCGCGGCGCACATCGCTTTGCTCGCTGCGGCGACCAGAATCTTGGACGGACGCCTGCAAGTATCGCTCGCCTGGAGTGCGATTGCGTTTATCTGCTTAGCGCTCGCATTCAGCCGTCGCGACAAATTGCTTGGTCAGTCTTCGCTGCTGATCTTTGCTGCTTCTTGCGCGAAGGTCATGCTATTCGATCTTTCCAGCGCAAGCCCCTTGCTGCGTATCGGCTCCCTGCTTATCCTCGGTGGCACGCTTTACGTGGGCGGCTGGATGTATAAGAAGGTCGATGCGCTTGGCAACAGCGTGGGTGACATTGTTTCAGCCGAGCGGCCTTAACCAAGTATCTGCCGCGTCCGCCACGGCTGCGCCGGTGCTGCTGCCGATACCAAGGCCGCCGCATTGGCAGCACCGATGTGAAACACGGCCACCACTTGACTCAAGCTGCCAGCCTCTGTTTCGAGCGCTGCCGCGGCGGCGGCGGCTTGCTCTACCAGCGCCGCATTTTGCTGCGTGACTTCATCCATCTGGGTGATGGCTTGATTAATTTGTTCTATTCCGGAACTCTGCTCATGATTGGCGGCGCTGATTTCGGCCATGATATCGGTCACACTTTGGATGCTACTGACCACCGACTGCATGGTCTGGCCAGCCTGACTCACCAAGCGTGATCCTACCTCCACTTTTTCCACCGAATCGTCGATCAAAGTTTTAATTTCCTTGGCTGCCAGCGCCGAGCGCTGCGCCAAATTACGCACTTCCGCTGCCACCACCGCGAACCCACGCCCCTGCTCGCCAGCGCGCGCCGCTTCGACTGCCGCATTGAGTGCCAAGATATTGGTTTGAAACGCGATGCCCTCGATGACACTGATGATGTCGACAATTTTTCTCGATGAGGTATGGATGCCTCCCATCGTATCAACGACCTGCGCGACCACCACCCCACCCTGTGCCGCGGCGCTCGATGCGGAAATGGCCAACTGCTTGGCTTGGTGCGCATTATCGGCATTGTGTTTTACCGTGCTGGTCAACTCTTCCATCGACGAGGCGGTCTCTTCGAGCGAACTGGCTTGTTGCTCGGTACGTGAAGATAAATCCAAATTACCAGTGGCAATCTGTGACGAGGCAGTGGCAATCGCGTCCGTACCGCCACGCACTTGTTTGACGATAGCAAGCAAATTGGCGTTCATCAATTTCAAGGCATTCAACAATTGCCCGGTTTCATCGCTACGCTCGCTGGCAATTTGCAGTGACAGGTCGCCTGCCGCAATGGTTTCGGCTACCCGTACAGCAATAGTGATGGGGCCGACGATGGCACGCGTGCTGAAGTAAGCAATCAAGACGCCCAAGATCAGTGCGAGACTACTCAAAGCGAGTGTCAGAGTGAGCGCTTGTCGATATACCTGTTCAGCCAAGGCAATATCTGTTTTATTTTTTTCTTTTTGCAAATCAATGAATTCATCCAATCTGGCCAATCTGATGGCATTCATGGGCACCACCTCCTTGAGTAAGACGTCGATGGCGGCGCCTTTATTCGTCTTTACCAAATCAATATAGTGGTTATTAATGTCACGCGCACGCTTGCGGTTGGCATCGATTTTAGCCAGCATCGCTTGATCGGCTTGATCCAGCGGCAATTGCCGTAAGTGTTCGGTGGCGCCATCGTATTTCACCCTGGCATCGAGCAAAATCTTGTTTTCCGCCGCAATCTGCGTGTCGGTCGACAACAGCGCCAGCGTCCGCAATATCCGCGAAACGACATTCAGTGAGCCAGACATATCGTTGAGTAAATTCATCTTTTGCACATTGACATCGACGATACGGTGCAAGGCTTGGTTGGAGCGCGCCATCCCGTTCAAACCCAAGGCAGCTATACTCAATAACAAGAACAGCAGGATGGCATAACCGATGCCGAGGCGAGCACCGATTTTCAGATTTCTTGTGTTCATATTCAACCTTGGTTAACTGCATCTAGAGTATGCCCAATTTTGCAAGTAAAGCAGGCGGGTCTGCGCGTCACGAAGCAATGTGCGCTTGTTCACTTTAAATGAACCCATTTCTGAATTTGTAAGAAATGTTGATATTGTGACCATTGTTCATCATCTGAATCGACAATGTCGGAAATTAGAAACACCGGAGCAAGGCATAAAAAAACCGACACGCTTTGGTGTCGGTTCTGAGGCAGCTGTCGCCATTACGAACAAGGCGCAGATATCGGCATTGCGCCCAGGAAGCGCGAACTTCAGCGCGCAACTGAGGAAGCTTTCCTGGTGCCAAAATTGCCCATGTATAGGTATAGCCTTCTGGGTAGGCAAGCTCGTCCGCTGGGTCTTTGGGTGGAGAAAAATTAACGCTCAGAACAGCCGAACAATCTCCCGGCAGCGAATATGACCGCGCTAAAGATTCAAGCGCTTTGCCGCTCTGTGCGTCCCAAACCATCTGCGCGAGCTTATTTCAGTTATCAGATTGAGGATAAGCTTTCGACTCCCAGGAGCCTGAGCGACAAAACGGAATCGAGCCTCGAAAGAGGCCCGATTACATCAGCTCGACAAATTTCACATTTCAACAGATTAAGCGAGCGCATGAGCGCTCAGTTGCCGCTTGCAAAGCAGCGCCCACCATCAGGCCGCCCTGCAATTACTGCACGAGCACGGTTTTCAACAAACTGTTCAAACCATCACTGACTGAGATCTGCAGCGTATCGCCAGCCGCGGCAGTGCTCAGGTCAAGGTTCAGATTGCCACCGACGGCATTCATCGCCAGCGCTTGACGGCTGCCGCCCTTGCTCATCAACATCACGCTTAGCCACGGATAACGCGTATTGTTCCAACTGACTTGCAATTGCTTGCCGACTTGTTTGATGTCGGCCAGCTCAGGGCGCGCGGCTGCGGACAAGGCACTCACACCCATGTTGCGCACGCTTGGGGCCGGCAGCATGCCGGTAGCGAGCGGCTGCGCATCCTTTTGCACCATGATGCTGACGATGCCTGAAATCGCCGGCATCACAAGGTTAAAATGCAGCTCCGCCAGGTGATCGACTTCTTGTACTTGGAAGCTGCGGTAAGTGGTCTTGCCATCGTTACTGACTATGCGCAATTGGTAACGGCCGCCTTCCGGCGCATCAACATACGTGCCAATGAGCGACTGCACCGGGTTGAGTGTGACATGGGCATCGGCAGAGATGACGCCGGAAACGAGCATCATTGGCACACTCGCAGTCTGGCTCTGCAGCGCGGCGTGGTCGGCCGCCAACACAGTTTGGTAATTGGTACGGCCACGGATGTAAAGCGCCACTTTTTGGTAACTGTACTCGGACAGCCAAGTACCACTGCAATACGCCATCAAATCGGTCAATTTTGCACCGCTGACCACGGGTGAACTCAAGAGATTACTGCCTTGATCGAACAAGGGCACATCGCTCAGTTTGGCACCGTCGGCGCCGAACCAAGGCAAAGGCAGCGTCGAGAAATAGGGATCGGTGCCGGTGGGACCACCGCAAGGCGCGTGTAACAGGCTCAGATTGTGGCCTACTTCATGCACCAGCACATTATTGAGTGAGTAAGCACCACCACGCATGTCATTGCCGATGGCTGTCAAGCCGGGCACGTAACCGAGGCCGGCCGTGCCATTGGCGGCAACCGCAGGGATCATGCCGAAATAATGCTTCTGACTGTTTTCAGCCACGCGCAATTGGTCGACTTGACTGAGTACATTGCCGTACTGACCGGTGCCGGTCAAGGAGTCGGCGAAGCTGCCGACCGGCGTCCACGGCGCATGCACGGTGACGACCACATTACCCAGCGGCATGATGCGTTTGAAGACGGCCATGACCTGCGCATTGGTCGGCAGTGTCGCCGTGTAGGCATTGATGGTCAGTGGCACCAACATCAGATTAAGCGTATCGCTGGTATTGACATTCGGTGCCGCTGCCATGGTCTGCGCATCGGTGGTGGCGATATCGAGCACCAGACCAGGATTGACCAAGCTACCCGGTAGCGTGCCATAGCAGGTGCCGCTCAGGCTATAAGAAAGATTGACGTCACCATCGTAGAGCGGCAAGCTGGTCGGACAAGTCAGCGTGATGGCGCTACTGCTGCCGCGCACCCGCATCGACACGGCCGGCACACTGACAGGGCCGCTGGCGCTGGCATACAGATACACGCGCACCAAGGCATCGCAACCCGGCGTCAGGATTTGATACAGACTACCCGGCCGTTGCGCCAAACTTTGCGCTACTTCCACATGGGCCAGACGGGTGGCCGCGCTATTCGCCCCAACCGTCAGGCGATAGCTGGCCGGAGTAGCCGTGTATTGATCGGCCGGCAAAGCGGCCGAGATTGTCGCGTTACCAACACTCAGCGCTGTGACCGCACCACTGATGCTGTCAACGCTCGCCACCAGCGGATTACTGCTGCTGTAACGCACGGCTTTGGTAGGCAAAGTCACACCGGCCAAAGATTGGGCCAGTGCTACCTGTATTATATTGCCACTGACGCCGACTACGGTACTCGCATTAATATTGGCAAAACTCAGCATGGCTGGACTCAAACAATTCACATTGATGGTGACATCGACCAAGGCCGCCGGCACCCCGACCAAAGCCGAACTGACGCTACAGATCTGGCCATTGTTTGCTTGGGTCGCTATCGTCGCGCTGTAACTTCGGCCGCTCTGGGTTGGTATGAAGCTCGTTGTCACGCCGTTGCTATACAGCGACTGCAAGCCATAAACGCCGCCGCTATCATTGGCACCGTTGACACGCAGGATGATGCTGGCACCCGAAGTATTGTCAAAACCACTGACATTGAGCAAGATATTGTCAATCGCTCTGGTGGTCGCCAGCGTCGCAGTACTGGCGCTGGAGCAAACACTGGCATTACAGGCTTGCACTTGATAGCTGTGACTACTGTTCTGCGCCAAACCGGTATCAATTTTACTCAAGCTAGTCAGTGTGGTGCCGCCGATATCGATGCCATCGCGTGTTAACACATAGCGCAGCGCGCCAGTAACGCTGGCCCAAGAGACGGTGATGCTACTGCTGTTGACGACAACTGCCGTGGCCGCTGCCGGGACTGCTGGCGGAACGACCGGTGGAACCACGGGTGGAACGACCGGTGGAACCACGGGAGGAACAACTGGCAAGGTCAAGGTTACAAACGCAGCTGCGGCACTCCAGCCCGAACAGCCACTGGCGTTACAGGCGCGCACCTGATAACTGTAGCTGGTCGCAGCAGTCAGGCCGGAATCGATATAGCTGAGCGCGCTGATTTGCGCACCATTGCCGACGACCCAAGTACTGCGTTGCAATTGATAGTAAGCAGCACCATCGACTGCGGCCCAAGCCAAGCTGATCTGCTCACTCGCGATCGCACTCGTTGTCGGCATGGCCGGCTGCGCCGGAATCGCCAAACTGGTGCTGGCTTTGGTAGTGGCCGAAATTTCATAGCCGCTGGCACAGGCGCTGCTCGAGCACGCCACCACGCGGTAGGTATAGGTGCTCGCGGCACTCAAGCCGCTGTCGGTATACCCGGTGAGCGATACGTGACCGAGCAAAGCGAAAGTGCCGCCGCCATTGCTGCGCCAAACTTCATAATAACTGGCACCGGCAGCAATCGGCCAGCTCAGGTTGACGCTGGTGTCGGAGCTCGCTTGCAGCGCCACTGAACTGACCGCGGCCGGCGGACTGGCAGCGGTGGGGGAACTGCTGGTACTGCTGGTACTGCTGGTACTGCTGGTACTGCCACCACCACCGCCACATCCGGCTAACAGCAATGACATGGTGCTCAGCAAACAAAGTATAGTGCGTTTGAATTTCATCTTACTTTCCGGGAAAAAGAGTAGCCGCAGCAAAGAACGAAGCAGGCCCAAAACAGGCGGCATCATGGCCAATGCGCAACACTGTGTACTCTACGGCAAAATAGATGCTTAATCGTCACTTCTTTTCATTTTGTTGCAATTAGTCAGCATTTTAAAAAGCACTGAGGAGCAATGCCAGACGAAAAAAACCGGCCTCTTGTGCCGGTTTTTTTTTGCTTTACTTCGCTTCGCTAGGTCAACGTAAGTTCCCGGTATGCCCGAGTGAGTAACGGCCCGGTTGCGGCCAGACTGTCAAGCCGTGCGGCTCTTGGCCAACGGCGATCTTGTTCATGACACCACTGCTGGTGTCGATGCGATAGACCACATCATCGAAGCGGCCCGAGAGCCATAAGAACTTGCCATCGGCGCTGACATTGCCCATATCGGGACTGCCGCCACCGGGTACCGGCCATTGCGCGACCACTTTTTCGCTGGCGAAATCGATCACCGAGACGCTGCCTTTACCGTTTCTGCCGCCATGAATACGATGTGAGCCGCGGTTGGCGACATAGAGCTTAGTGTGATCGCGGCTCGGGTACAGGCCATGCGCAGCCACGCCGGTGGCGATGAAGCCGACTTCTTTGAAGGCATCACCATCGATGACATGCACGCCATCGGCTTCCATATCGGCGACGTAGAAGCGCTTGCCATCGGGTGAAACGCGTATATCTTGCGGCATGCCTTTTTTGGAAGAGCAAATTTCTGTCGCGGTCGGCCCAGTTAAAGCCGGTACATCTTTAAAGCGGGTAGCCGGCATGGCGAGCTTCAAATACGCCAGCACACTGCGTTTTTGCAGATCGATTTTGACGATACTGCCATCGAATTCGCAGGTGAAGATGGCATAACTGCCATCGATGGAAAAGTCGGCATGATTGATACCGCCGCACTGCGGCGTGGCGATCGCATATTGCAGCGCGAGCGTGTGCGGATCGCGGAAATCGAGCCTGTGCTTGGCTTCGGCGACGACGATGGCCGATTTTCCATCCGGGGTGAAATACAGATTATACGGGTCGTCGACCGGAATCGCCGTGCCCGGTTTACCGGTGCGCGGATCGACCGGGGTCAGGCTGCCAAAGTCAGAGCGTTCGGCATTATTAGCCACCCATAAGGTGCGCAAATCCCACGATGGCACGATATGTTGCGGGGCCTTGCCGACTTTGAATTTATCGACCACTTTAAGGGTCAGCGGATCGATCACCGTCACATCGTTGGAGCGCAAATTCGGCACGTACACACGCTCCAAATCGCCTTTCAGAGCAGCGCTGATTTGATTGCTGTTGGTGGCGCTGTAAAGATTGTGCGCATCAAGTACTGGCGGCATGCCGGCCACGGTCTTGATGGCACTGGCTGCAGCCGCTGCCGGCACGGCCGCCACGCTGAGCAATTGAAAACCGCACAGGCCTAAGCTAGCGATGAGCGCGCCGAGCGCGAGGTAATTCGTTTTAAAATGCATGTTGACTATTCTTACAAAAGACTGCGTTATCGGACCACGGTGGCGCGTTTGATCGCCGCCACGCTGGTTTCTATAATTTGTTTCACGGCCAGTTGCCCGAGCTCGTCCGTGGCGCGGCGCGGATCGCCATACACGCCCTCGCTCTCACTCGGTTTGCCCGCATGCGCGAGCGCTGCACTGCGCACCAGCTCAGGCACCAGCGCCAGCGTGACGGCGGTATCGGCCAAGCCGGCATGTGTACCGATTTCGGCCATACTAAACCCGCGCTGGCGCAGGGTATTGACGTAGCTCACGGAAACCGCCTGATAGTACTCAGGCAGCGCATGCACACGAGTTTGCGGATCGTGCGCCCATTCGCGGTTGAGACGGCTGGCGACATGCTCGAGATTTTTCTGGTAGCCACCGTGATCGCCAAGCAATACCACATCATGAAAGCCGTGCTGCTTGAAACTGCGTGCCACGCCTTCCAGCAAGGCTTCGAAGGCGGCCTCAGGAATCGAGATCGTGCCGGCAAAGCGCATATGCCCGGTCGGCGGATGAATCGCCCCCTCCGGCACATACGCCAATACCGGCGCGACCACGGCATTGCCCAAGCTTTGTGCAATCCGCTGTGCCAGTACTTGGCCGCGTAGATTATGCTTGCCGAGTGCCAGATACGGCCCACTTTGTTCGGTGCCGCCGATCGGAATGAGGATGGTGCTGGTACCGGCCGCAACGCGGCTGCGCAGCTCCGTTGCAGTCAGTTTTTCCAGCTCGGTTTCGGCCGCCTGTAAGGGCGTGTGTAGCGAGAGCAGCAAGGCAGCGGAGCACAGCAGCACGCCGCGGACAGCGCGCGTTTGGTGCGCGATCATTGTAAAATAAGAATTCATGCAAGGATTATCCTCCCGGAAAGCATGAACGGAAACGCAGTACGCGGTTTTTTTTGTAAAAAAAGACCATGCCAAGCAATTTCGCGCTGAGATTACTCTGAGCATCATGACAATTAGACAAAATCTTACACAAAAAAACACGAAAGCCTATTTTTTCAGCAAAAAACCTGCAAGATTTTCGGGCAAGCCGGCGCATCGGGGTATAATCCTCGCTTGTAGCCCGGTTTTCTTTTGTTCAAACAGATGATCTTGCCTCTGTGATATTTTTGGACACCCCTTGTGTTGTATGTCGTGGTGACCTTGAGCTCGTTTCAATCACGCCCACTGTCTTTGCTTGCTACCGATTGAGCATCGCAAAACCAGCCTGCACAATGCCTTAATTTTGCGCGATTGCACAGACAGTGCAAATCAAGGTGCGTCTGGCAGTCTGTCGCACTGCTAACAACAACTGCAAACGTCCGGCCGGCGATCTGGTTCGTTGGCCGACATGTACCGCCAAAAACTGGCTGTACCTATCCTTTTATGAATGTGAATATACAATGGCAAAAGAAGAACTTTTAGAAATGAGCGGAATGGTAGAAGAAGTGTTGCCGGATTCCCGCTTTCGCGTGAATCTGGAAAACGGTCATCAATTGATCGCTTACACTTCCGGCAAAATGCGTCAGCATCACATCCGCATTCTTGCGGGTGATAAAGTGACATTAGAAATGTCGCCTTACGATTTGAGCAAAGGCCGTATCACTTTCCGCCATATCGAAAAGCACAATGGCGGCAATTCCGGCCAGCCTCGTCGTCGCTATTAAGCGCTGCCGATCAGCCGCTTGAATGCAGGCTGCCATTGAAAAAAGCGAGGATTTTCCTCGCTTTTGTTTTTTCTTTGTAGTCCAGCCTTACGGAAAGCGCGGCAGCGGTTTGCCATCAGCCGGCAACTGATACTGCGCCACGTTCATCTGCATCGCCAACAAAGTGTAATAGGCATTGATACCGGTCAGATCAACCACGCCTTTACGTCCGAAGCGCTGCTCGGCACGCGCATACAGGGTATCGGACACGCGCTTGTTACGATGTAATTCGATAGAAAAATCGTATACGATGGCTTCGTCTTCCGACATCTTTTCCGGCCGTCGACCATCGGCAATCGCGGCCGCCAAGGCTGGTGCGATACCGGCTTTGAGGGCCAGCGGATGATGCACATACCATTCATAATCTTGGCTCCATTCGCGCGCCGTAATCAGGATCACCAGTTCGCTCAAGGTGGTACCGAGTGCCGATTGGTAGCGCAGATAATCGCCCATGGCACGGGCCTGGCTCATCACTTGCGGGCTGTACATGAGTGATTCGAACGGGCCGAACACCGGTACTTTCCGGGTTTTTAAAAACTCGTCGGCAGCCAACTTCTGCTCCTCCGTGTACTGTGACGGCGCGATGGTGGGCAAGCGTTCCGCCGCGCTGGCAGCGAGTTGAACCGTACTGATGATGCACATGGCGATGCCCCTGGTAATGAACTGCTTCATGCTGGTCTCCTGGTGAAAAAATCTTAGGTTCAGTCAGCGACTTGTCGCTGCAACCATTGTGCTACCCCTTGTATGCTACGAAACTCACTGACCGAACGCACCGCGATGTGCCGATGGCGCGCTCGTAGCATGCGCGACAGCGCCGCTCCGGGGCCGAGTTCCAGCGCCACGCGGACGCCAGCTTCATTGAGCGCATCCATGCAGTCGTGCCAGCGTATGGTATGACTCAATTGCGCCAACAAATTTTGCTGCAGCTCTGCGGCGACGAAGCTGATACGGCCGTCCAGCCCAGCCAGTACCGGCACATCACTGTCGTGCCAAGTCATCTGCGCCAAGGCGGCGGCCAACAGCGGCGTGGCAGCGCTCATCAAGGGCGTGTGTGAGGCAATGTGAACTGGCAGCGTGCTCAGGCTCAGGTGTCGATTGGGCAGCGCTTGCAAGGCTAGCTCGGCGCGCACGATAGCCGCCGCCGGGCCGGCCAGGATGGCTTGATTTTCTGCGGTGATGATGGCCAGCGCGATGGCACTGTGTTGTTGGCGGCAGAATTCAGCCAACTCGGCAATGGCGACGCCACCGACCGCCAGCATCGCCTGTGGCGCATCGGCAGCACAACACGACTCCATAGCCAGTGCACGCTGACGTGCCAACGCAACCGCAGCGGGCCAACTGCAGGCACCGGCCAACGCTTGTGCCGTCACTTCGCCGATGCTGTAACCAGCGACCAGATCGATCGCCGGCAAATGGGCGCGCACTGCACTGAAATTGGCCAGACTGGCCGCGACGATCAAGGGTTGTGCATACCGATTGGCAAACAAGTGCGCCGGTGTGTGCAGCGCTTGCGCCAGTGGCATGCCGAATTCGCCGCGCTGCTCACAGTCGTTCAAGAACGCGCTGGCAGCGCTGTCGTCGGCGGCCAGCGCCAACATCTCGGCATGCTGAGCACCCTGACCAGGACACAGCAGCGCAAATTCAGCCATCCAGCGCACCCGCGCTGAACTGTTCCAATTGCTGCAGCAAGCAGCACGCCGCCAGCAAATCAGCCGCTCCGCCCGGCGACAAGCGCCGCGCCACGAATTGCCGATGGCAAGTCTGTGCCTGCTCAAACCAAGCCGGCTGCGCGCTGCCGCCGGCGGCTAAAAATTCGGCGGCAGCGGCGCGTGCATACGCCGCTCCGGCCGCCCCACCACGATGATAGAGATTGGTATCGCTGAGGCCGGCAATGAGGGAAAACAAGCAATCGACGCGGGCTTGCTGCGCCGAGCCTCCCTGTGCCAGCCTGTGCTGCAGCAGCGGCAAGGCGATTTCAAACACGCTGGGAAAGCCGAGCGCGGCTTCTTCGCGCGCGCCACTGACGGCATAGCGCTGCGCCGCTGCTTGACCATGGCTGTCGGCTACGACGGCCACGACGGCGGCATGCAGTTGCAAAGCGCTGCCCCAATTTTGCTGCAGCACGCGCCGTACTTCTGCCGCCGCAAGCGCGCGCGACTGGGCGACACAGGCACCGATGGCTGCACACAGCATGCCGAGCGCAAAAATCGCGCCGCGATGGGTATTGACTTGGGCAGTCGCCCGCAGCATCTGCTGTTCCGCCAACATACCGGCTTGTTTGAGCTCAGTAAATGCAGCCACACGCATACCGAGCCGCGCCATGTGTTTGAAATAGTGGCGCAAGGAGAACAGGCTGCGCATGAACAGCGCCGGATGCATATCGCTGTGACTACCATTGTCGCGCAGAGAAACCAAGCCGGGCTTAGGATAGAGACACAATTCGGCATGCAAGCTGCGCACCGCCAGCACGGCAATTTGCCGCGCTGTCAGTGCACTCTGCATTGGCAGCCAGTTAGCACCAATGGATACGCGTTTGCGCCGGCCATAGTCGGATAAGTGCATTAAGTCGCCTGTAAGCTTTGCAATAAGTCGGTTTTGCGCAGTAATCTGACCTGCCGCAAATCTTTTACCAATACCCGTGCGGCATAGTCGGTCTCGCTCACCGAGTCGGCCAACAACCATTCCTTCCATGCCACCGCCTGAGCGCCGGGAAAAATCACTTCGCCATCGAGCGGCAGTTGCTGCTGATAGTGCTGTAACAAGGCCAGGCCGGCCTGCAACTGCACCGCATCGGCGGGACGAAACAGCACATCGATATCGGAGTCGGGCGTCAAATACGTTTCCCCGGTCAAAAATTCATAAGCGAGCGAACCATAAACGCGAAAGCGCAGACCCACCGTACTCGCTGCCACTTGCAGTGCCCGCAAAGGCGGCTGCCACACTGCACTCACCAAGGGCAGCACGGTCGCCAGTGCCAAACCGGGCTGATGCTCGATCACCTGATCGCAACGCACGCGTGCGGCGATGCGCAGTTTGTGTCCGTCTTGTGGTGCGAAGGCGATACCAATACAAACTTCATCGGCAGCGGCGTCGGTATCGCTGCGTCTGACCACGCAAGGCCACTCTTGCTGTTGCCAATGACGCAAGGCTGGCAACAAGGCCAGCGGCTGGGCAGCGCACAGCGCATCCCAGCCTGACGCCGAGAGCCAGACCAAATCATGGCGTTGAAATTGTTCTAGCGGATCCAATTGATTCCCATCTTCGTTCTCAAGAGGAAAACTTTCCTCAGCGCCGATCAGTCCCCATGCCAATCGATCGTTTCAGATAATACGGCATCGACTACGGTTTGCGCCATCTTCCGTCCGCCGCGTGTGGCACCGCTGGTAATGCGATGGTCCTGCGTATCGACGGCGGCCAAGGCCGCGCCCAGCGCTTGCGACAAATCGCCCTGCCAAATCTGTGCAATCGCGCCCATGCGTTGATAATTCTGCGGGCCCGGCGCGAACACCGGATTGTCCACGGCCAGCTCAGTCAAACGCGCTTGCGGCACTTTGGTAATACGTGCCATCGCCGGCAAGCCCATCACCCGTATGGTCGCCTCGGGCAAAGCATAACAAGCATCGGCCATCATGCCGCTGGTAATGAAACCGCCCGACAGTGCTTGGTCATACACCAGCGCCAGTACCGGGTGGCCGCATTGGCGCGCATACTCGATGCACTTTCCCAGATGGGCCATATAGCTGTTGATACCCAACATCTCATCGCGATGCCGCAGGCGCTGTCCTTGGGTGTCGACCAATAACAGGATAGGCCGTTGCGGATAATCGCGCAGCGTCGCCAACACAGCCTGCGCCTGCGCCAAGGCGATTTCAACACCGATGGCGGTGTGTTCACAGGTGCCGATGACTTCAATCGTGCCGGCCTCCAACTGCGCGCTGCCACGCAGCAGAGCCGCCTGTTCGGTGATGTTGTGCCCGAGCGGAAACAGGGCGGCGGCGACAGTTTGCCATTCCATTATGCGACTCCCAAAGTACGCGCCGGCAAGTCCTGCACCAGTTGTAAAAATTCTGCGGTTTCCATCATCGCGATACGCTCCACATCTGCCACGCCGAGCGCGGTCCAGATTTGTTGCGGCTCGCGCAGCGTGCCGAAACGCGCCAAGCGTTCGCTCAGCATCTGTTGTTCCGCCAGCAAACCGCGCTCGTTGAGTGCCGCCGCGCTGCCGACTTGTTCGATGGCGCTGGCGATGGCTGCCACGAAAGCGCTGCAGCGATCATCGACCAGCATCTGACAGTCGCCCAGCAAATAACGATGTTTACCACCGGTGGTGCGCCATACCAGAGCGCGGTCGGTCGAATCGAATTCTTCCACGCCGCTGGCGGTTTCTATCACTTCCGGCCCAGACATGGCCAAGCGTGCCGTTTCCGACATGATCACCACATTGGCACAACGGGCGACGATGCCGATACCGCCGAAACAGCCGTTACTGCCACCAATGGCGACGATCACAGCAATGCCGGCCGCGCGCACCGCCAACAGCGCCCGCATGACTTCCGAGACGGCGATCAAACCGGCATTGGCTTCATGTAAGCGCACCCCACCCGATTCGAGTAACAGGATCAGTGCTGCCGGCCGTTCAATCAAGGCTTTGCGCATCAAACCGACCAACTTGGCACCGTGTACTTCACCGACGGCACCACCCATGAATCCGCCTTCCTGTGCAGCGGCAAACACGCGCTGACCAGCCAACTTCCCATAGCCGATGATGACTCCGTCGTCGAAGGAAACCGGGGCGTCAAGCTGCGGCAGATGCGGGCTGGTCCAACGTGCCGATGGTGGCAAAATTTCTTGAAACTGGCTGACGATGGCGGCGATGCGCTGGCGTGCCGTGGCTTCGAAATAGCTGCTCATGGTGTACGCTCCAGAAAGCTTTCCATCGCCTGATCCAAACGCAAGCTGACCACCGCCGGCGTGGCCCCCATATCGTTGATGGCGATGCGGATATCAGCGAGTTGCCAGCGCTGTTGAAAGTCCCGCATCACCGCTTGCCAGATCGGTGCAAAGCCGCGTGCGGCGGTACAGATTTCGATCTCACAAGCGGCACCAAGATCCTGGGTACTGACTAATACTTCCAGATTGCCGGAGCTGACCACGCCGACCAATTTGGTCGCGGCAGCGGGCCGGGGCTGGCCATTCTCAAAACGAAACAACAGAGTTTCCATCGTCGATTCCTCACCAGTTACGGAAGCGTTTCGGTGCTTGATACAAACCGCCCGAAGCGCGCACCAAATCTTTCATATTTTTCGCTGCCAACAAATCACGCGTTGCCAGCCGCTTGTCGATTCCCATATCTTCGGCGCGTCGGATAATGCCGCGATCGCGCAAATTTTCCACCATGCGCGCATCGCGTGCCAAGCCGACCGGGGTATAGCCAGCCACGCCGCGGATCGCTTGTTCACGCTCTTCTTCGCTGCGACATAGCAGCAGATTGGCAATCCCCTCTTCGCTGAGAATATGTGTGACATCGTCGCCGTAGATCATCACCGGTGGCAGCGCCATACCGGCTTGTTCGGCCAATTGCCAGGCATCGAGCGTCTCAACAAACGCCGGCTGCATATGTTCGCGAAAACTTTCCACCATCTGCACCACCAATTTTTTCCCGCGTGGCATGGTGTTTTTTCCGGCGCGTGCTTCGGCACCGGCTTTCAACCAAGCTGGGCTGGCATGGCGGCGACCACGCGCATCAGCCCCCATATTCGGTGCGCCGCCGAAACCGGCGATGCGACCCAAGGTGGCCGTAGAAGAATTACCCTGCAAATCGATTTGCAGCGTCGAGCCGATGAACATGTCGCAGGCGTAATGGCCGGCGGCCTGGCTGAGTGCACGATTGCTGCGCATCGAGCCATCGGCACCGACGAAAAAGATATCGGGGCGGGCACGAATGTAATTTTCCATGCCGAGTTCGGAGCCAAACGAATGCACCGATTCGACAAAGCCGGCTTCAATCGCCGGGATCAAGGCCGGATGCGGATTCAAGGCCCAGTGGGTGGCGATCTTGCCACGCAAACCGAGGCTGGCGGCATAGGTCGGCAACAACAGCTCAATCGCAGCAGTGTCGAAGCCTATGCCGTGATTGAGGCGTTGCACGCCGTATTCGGCGTAGAGACCTTTGATCGCCATCATCGCCATCAATATCTGCACTTCCGAGATCAGCGCAGGATCGCGCGTGAACAAGGGTTCGATATAATGCGGCGTCGGTGCCGCAACCACCAGATCGACCCAGTCAGCAGGAATATCGATGCGCGGCAGAACGTCGAGAATTTGATTTACTTGCGCTACCACGATGCCGGATTTGAACGCGGTCGCTTCGATGATGACCGGCGTGTCTTCGGTATTCGGTCCGGTGTACAAATTGCCATGGCGGTCGGCCGCTTGCGCAGCCACCAGCGCTACCCGCGGCGTGAGGTCGACGAAATAACGCGCATACAATTCCAGATAGGTATGAATCGCACCAATTTGAAGTTTGCCGGCTGCGAGCAATTGTGCCAGCCGCGCCGCCTGTGGCCCGGAAAACGAAAAATCGAGTTTGCTGGCGATGCCTTTTTCAAACACATCCAAATGGGACGGCAGCGCCAGCACCGATTGCAGCATGTGTAAATCATGCACACGGCTGGCATCAAGCGCGCACAAAGCGCGCGCTAAAAAGTCGGCTTGCTTTTGGTTATTCCCTTCCAAGCAAACCCGGTCGCCCACTTCCAGCACGGCATGCAAGGCGTCGGCGATGCGTGCGTGCGGAAAGATTTTCCCGTGCAAATCATTACCTAACACTGCCTGCACGCGTGCCAAGCGCTGCGCTCGATTGGTTTGCAAGCGGTTCCACTGCGGCGTCGAGCTCATTATTTCACTCCCATCAAACGGTCGGGAAAGGCGGTGACGATCTGTGGAAAGACGCACAACAACAGCACCGCCACCAACATCAGTAGCAAGAACGGCAGCACGCCGATAATAATTTCACGCAGACTTATATCGGGCGCAATATTTTTGATGACAAAAATATTCAAACCTACCGGTGGATGGATCAGGCCCATTTCCATGACGATGGTCATGACGACGCCGAACCAGATCAAATCGAAACCGGCCTCTTTCAGCGGAGGCAGAATAATCGGGCACATCATCAAAATAATCGATACCGGCGGCAAGAAAAAACCGAAGACGATGACCATCAACAGAATCACTGCGAGCAGCATCCATTTACTTAACTGCAGATCGACTACCCACAAAGCAGCGGACTGACTGATATGCAAATAACTCATCACATAGGAATACAGCAGCGACATACCGATAATAAACAGCAGCATGGTCGATTCTTTGATGGTGGCAGAAATAAATGGCGCAATATCACGCGGCCGCCATACCCCATACACCACCGCGATCAACAGCATCGCCAACAAGGCACCGAGACCGGCGGTTTCCGACGGCGTAGCATAACCACCATAGAGCGCCACCATCACACCGATCAGCAGAATCACGAAAGGCAGCACACGCGGTAGCATTTCCACTTTTTGCAGCAGCGTAAAGTGCTCGGTTTCCAAATAGGCCGAAGCCGTGCCATGGTTTTCATAAGCGCGGTAAGCGAGTTGGTATTCGCGGCGGGCACGATACATGGCATAGCCGGAAAACAGCAGCACCAGCAGCACACCAGGGCCGATGCCGGCGAGGAATAATCTTCCCAGCGATTGTTCCGCCGCCACCGCGTATAAAATCATGGTGATCGAAGGCGGCAGTAAAATACCCAAGGTGCCGCCAGCAGCGATGATGCCGGCAGCGAAACCGGGAGAATAGCCGCGTCGACGCATTTCCGGAATACCGGCCGAGCCGATGGCCGAACAAGTCGCCGGCGAGGAGCCCGCCATAGCAGCAAACATGGCACAGGCAAAGACGTTGGCAATGCCTAAGCCGCCCGGTACTTTATGCAACCATGCGTGAATCGCCGAATACAGATCGCGCCCGGCCGGTGACTTGCCGATGGCCGCACCTTTGAGAATAAACAGCGGAATCGATAGCAGCGTGATCGAAGCCATTTCTTCATAAACGTTCTGGGTAATCGTATCGAGCGAAGCCGCCGGCATGAACAGATACATGAAGCTGGTGGCGACCACGCCGAGCGCAAACGCGATCGGCATACCGGAAAACATCACCACCAAAGTAACGATGCCGTACAAGACACCAAGTGTGAGCGGACTCATGTGAGCTCCTTTGCGGCTGCCGGTGGCGCACTCAAGGCGCACAACAATTGTAGTAGGATTTGCAGCGCCAATAGCGTCATGCCAGCGGCCATCATGGCATAGGGAATCCACAATGGCGGTGCGAAAGTCGAGGAAGTGGTTTGCCCTTCTACCCAGGCTTCATGAAACAGGGTCCAAGATTTCCATGAGAAAAAAGCACAGAATGCCAGGCTGATCAAGTCTACCGACCAACGCCGCCAACGATCTATCCGCGCCGGCAAGATCGCCGACAGCACTTCAATGCCTATGTGTCCACGTAAAGACTGCACATACGCGGCCGTGAAAAAGCTCACACCGATGAGCATAAAGACCGCCGCTTCATCTTGCCAATCGGTGGGGACGTTGAACAAATACCGGCTCACCACCGAATAGCTGAGAATGAGCGCGGTCAGTAACATGGCAAACATACTGAGGCGCACGATTTGCCGGTTGAGCCACTGCTGCGCTTGTACCAAGGCGCGCAACAGCGGTTGTGCCGGTAACTGTAGCGCATTGGCAGGGCCGAATTCAAAGCCATGACTCATAGCAGTTTCTCCGCCAGTTTCATCAGTTTGGCGCAGCTTTCATTGCGGTCTGAATAGTCTTTCCACGCCGTCGTACGCGCGATGGCCTGCCATTTTTTCACGCTGGCCGGGCTCAAATCGACGACTTTCGCGCCCTTCTTTTCATACACGGTCGCCACTGCCAGATCATCTTGTTTGGCGGCCTTGATGGCGAATTGTTCGAGCTCGGCACCGACTGTCATGATCAAGCTTTGCTGCTCGCGGCTGAGTTTATCGAAAATTGCTTTCGACATCATCAAAGGTTCAAACATATACCAGTAACTCTGACCACGGCCACTGGTGAGGAACTTCGAGACTTCTTCGAGTCGGAAAGAAATCAAAGAAGTCGAGGAAGTCATGGCCGCTTCCATCGCGCCGGTTTGCATGGCGGCGTAAATCTCATTCGATGGCAAGGACACCACCGCCGCACCGGCAGCTTTGAGTACCAAATCAACTTCGCGCGAACCGCCGCGGATTTTCATCCCCTTGACATCTTCAGGGTCGATCACCGCCTTGGAGCGGGAAGCGACGCCGCCGGCTTGCCAAATCCAGCTGACGATGACGATGCCTTTTTCCAGCAAAATGCGGTTGAGTTCTTTGCCGACTTCGGCCGTCTTCCAAGCCGCCCCGATTTCATACGAGGGGACCAGTCCGGGCATGAGGCCGATATTCACCTCCGGTACTTCCCCACCGGCGTACGACAAGGGTACCAAGGACAAGTCGAGTGCACCCTTGCGCATGGCCGAGAACTGGGCATTCGTCTTCATCAGCGAGGAACCCGGGTAAATTTCGAACTTCATGCCGCCATTGCTGCGCTTCTGCACCTCGGCCGCAAACAGGCGACACAGGCGATCACGAAAATCGCCGCTGTCGACTGTACCGCCGGGAAATTGATGGGAAATTTTTAAAGTCAGCGCCTCGGCCTGAGCAGCCGGCGATAGCAGTGACAAAAATGGGGCGGCAGCGAGTGCTTGCAGCAGGGTTCTGCGGGTGGTGTCGTTCATGGTGTCTCCTGGACGGGCTGGAATGAATCAGATTGCTCACCGTCGGCTATCTTGCCGACTGAAGAGCTCTGCATGTGACGGTTAGTTTACATAAAAAAATAGGCGCGCCCCGTCGTTTATTTCTATTCTTGTATACAAGATCTGCTATTTTGCATTCAAAGTCAAGAGTGATATATACTTAGACAAAATAACCACTCCATCCAGAACAACAAACCATGAAGAACCGCTCCACCACCCTGCGCGAAGAAATCGAAGAAATGATCGCCATGGGCAAGCTACCGCCTGGCCAGCACCTCGATGAAACCGAATTGGCCGGCTTATTCGGCGTGTCGCGCACACCGATACGCGAAGCCTTGATCCAACTGGCGTCGATGGGCTTGGTCGACATGCGCCCACGGCGCGGTGCCTACGTGGCCACCGTCGATGCCGGGCAATTGGTGGAAATGTTTGAGGTGATGGCGGAGTTTGAAGCAATGTGCGGTCGCATGGCGGCGCGCCGCATGTCCAAGCCGGAACAACTGGCACTCAAAGAGGCCCATCAAGCCTGCCAGGAGGCGGCCGATTCGGCCGATGCCGATGCCTATTTTTATCAGAACGAAATTTTTCACAGCCTGATTTACAGTGGCAGCCACAACAGCTTTCTCGCCTCGCAAGCCAATAATCTGCATCGGCGTTTGCGCCCTTACCGACGCTTGCAACTGCGCGTGCGTGACCGCGTCAACACCTCGTTTCACGAACATGACGAGGTGGTGCAGGCGATTTTAGCTGGTGATGCCGATCGCGCCGCACTGCTGCTGCGTGCGCACATCACGATTCAGGGTGAACGTTTCGCCGACCTGATCGCGGCGCTGCCACGCTGACAATCTCAGGATGACTTCAAGCTCGGCTTGGCATCATCATAAAAGTAGGTGGTGCGTTTGCGCGGACTCAGGTAGGCATACACTTCCGGGCTCAGTTGTGCCGGTTTCAGGCTGGCACTGATCTCGAGCAGCGGCTCGTGTTCCAAATCGAGAATGATGGCTTCAGCAACAGGCACGGCCGGATCGTAAATCAAGACACTGGGCCGTAACGGCCGCCCGGAATTGACCGCTATCACCATGCCCAAGCTGCCGTCGGATAATTTGACCAGCGTCCCCGGTGGATAAATACCCATACAACGAATAAACAAGGCGAGCGCGGCAGCATCGAATTGCTTGCGCATTTTGCCAAACATATGTGACATCGCTTCGTGCGGGCTCATCGAGTCGGCCGGATTCGGGCGATTACATAAATTATCGTAGGTATTGGTAATGACGACGATACGTGCGAGCGCGGACGTTTGTTCGCTCTTCAAGCCCAGCGGATAACCGCTGCCATCGGCATATTCGTGATGCTGAGCGATGATGTCTCGAACCGCTTTCGGCAAGCCGAGTTTGTCGGCGATCTGCAAGCCGTAATGGCCATGCTGCTGCAGTAAGTTTTGTTCGGCTCGCGTCAAGTCGCTGCCTTTATTGACGATGCGATCAGGAATTTCTATCTTGCCGATGTCATGAAACACGCAGCCCATACCGAGCAACTTGATGTCGCCCGGCGGAAAACCGAGTGCCTTGGCCAGCATCATGGTCAACACGGCGGTATTGAGTGAGTGGTAGTAGGTTTCTTCGCCGACGATTTTATCGTTCATCAAGTGAATCGCGATATCTTTGTCGATGAGCAGAGAACTGAGCATTTGCTCTATCATTTCATCGGCTTGGCGCAGTGCGTCTTGGGGCCGGGAAAATAAATTACGATTAATGCTTTTCAGCGTGCCTGCCGCTTTGAGCAATTGTTTCTCACAATGAGAAATAGCGGCACGCTCTTTGAGCATGCGCTCGATGCGTTGGCGTTTTTCGCGTATCGTGGCCTGCTCTTCCGCGCTGGACTGGGCCAACTCCGGCACGGCCTCGACAGCCCGTGCCTGCACTGCCTGCGGGGTAAGTGGACGACAATCCGATTTGGCCGGATTGACGCGAATAGTGCTGAGGCCAAGCTGGCGCAGCGCCGATAATTCCTGTTCCGACTTGATCTTGAAACTGTTCAATGCAAAGGAATGATCGAGCCATGACAAATCCAGATGCACATACAAGCCCACACACAATTGCGCTAATGGGACATCGATGGTGACGGCTGTTGAGCACATAAGAGTAATTGTAAAAAAAGACCCTGCATTTTAACAGCACGACAGCGTCGCCGACTGCATTCAGGTATCAAGATCTACGCGAGACCGGTCGATATCAGCGCAGTGGCCGTCACGGCCAACAAGACCAGCCATACACAGACTGTTATCCATCAATTCTGAGCGCGCAGCGCAAGCTTACAAGGCTTGCGGATCGCGACGGCTTGCCATGAATTGTTCGAAGGCTTCGGCCGCCATCGGGCGAGCGAACAAATACCCTTGCACTTCCAAGCAGCCTTGCTGACGCAGAAAATCGAGTTGTTCCGAGGTTTCCACGCCTTCGGCGATGGTGGTCAGACCCAAACTTTTCGCCATACCGATGACGGCGCTGACGATGGCTTTGTCTTCCGGATCGGTATGAATATCGCGTACAAAACTGCGATCGATTTTCAATTTGTAGACTTTGAATTTCTTCAGGTAACTGAGTGAAGAATAGCCGGTTCCGAAATCATCGATAGACATGCGCACGCCGCGCGCAGAGAGATTATTCATGATCGCGATGGCACCGTCAGGATCATGCATGGCGACGCTTTCGGTCAGTTCGAGCTCGAGAAATTCCGGGGCTAATTGTGCCGCCTGCAGTATCCGGGTAATCAAAGCAGGTAAATCGGCATGACGGAATTGTACCGCCGACAAATTGACTGCGATACGCAGTTGTCTGTACCCGCGTTCATGCCAAGCCTTAAGCTGCCACACCGCGCTGCGTATGACCCACTCGCCGATCTCCAATATCATGCCATTTTCTTCGGCCAGGGGAATGAACTCGGATGGCGCAATCATACCCAAAGCAGGATGCTGCCAACGCAGCAGCGCTTCGGCACCGATCACGGCACCGCTGGCGATCGCCAGCTGCGGTTGATAATGTAATGAAAACTGTTCGCGTGCCAAAGCATGCCGCATGGCGTTGACCAGATCGAGATGGCGCGCCGAACGTGCCTGCATTTCCTGAGTAAAGAAACGATAGGCATTGCGACCTTCGCGCTTGGCGCGGTACATGGCAGCATCGGCATTTTTGGACAGGGTTTCGAGGTCGCCCCCATCATCGGGATAAATCGCAATACCGATCGAAGTCGTGACGTTGAGCTCGTGCCCGCCAATACGGTAAGTGTCGCTGATGACCGGCATTAATTTCTCCAACACCGCTTCGACACCGCTGCCATCAATACCCGGCAAAATCAAGACGAATTCATCGCCGCCAAGACGGGCAATGGTATCTTCGCTACGGAAGTTGGCCGTCAAGCGCTTCGCCAATTCGACCAGCAAAGCATCACCACTGCTGTGCCCGAGCGTATCGTTGATATCCTTGAAGTGATCGAGATCGAATAACAGCACGGCCAACTGCTGTTGGGCGCGGGCGGCGTGGGCAATGGCCAGACGCGCACGCTCTTCGAGCAGACTGCGATTGACCAGTCCGGTCAAGGGGTCGAAGTGGGCGAGGTATTGAATCCGTTCTTCGCTGCGTTTCTTTTCCGTGATGTCTTCCTCGACGAACAGGAAATGCGTGATGCCGCCAGCGGCATCGCGAATCGGCGAGACATCAATGGCATCGATACGTTCGACACCGAGTTGATCGATATGGCTGAGCTCGCGCTGCCATGACTGGCCGCGTTTGAGTTCGGTAAACATTTCCTTGTAAGTGCTCCAGAGCGAACGGCCGGGCAAGCCCAGAATCGGCCGTTTCCCCAGCACTTCGTGCAGCGCCTTGCCACTGTTGCGCAAGAACGCAGCATTGACATATTCGATGCGCGCGCGCTGGTCGGTAATGATGATGACGTTGGAGCTCTGCTCCACCGCCTGTGACAGTTTGCGCAAGGACTCTTCAGATTGCTTGCGCTCAACTACGATGGCAATAAAATGCGCTGCCATTTCTAGTAAATGTAAATGTATATCCTGTGGCATGCCGGGCTGGCGATGATAAATCGCGAAAGCACCAAGCACTTGGCCGTTGGCGGCGAAAATCGGTTCCGACCAGCAAGCACCGAGTCCGGCCGCCGCCGTCAAACTGGTATAGTTGACCCAAAACGGATGCTGACTTAAATCGGCCGCGATGGTGCGCTGACCGGTGGCGATGGCATTGCCGCAGGAACCAACGCCGGCAGCAATCTCGATTCCATCGATGGCTTTCACAAAAAACTCCGGCGCATTGGGCATCGCGCCGGTACGCAAATGGCGACCATCCTTATCCACTAAAACGATCGAGCATATACTCGTGGGCATTAACAATTCCAGCTTGAGCACCACATCGCGCAAGATTTCCGGCAAGGCCGAAGCGCTGGTAATGCGCTCCAACATATAGGTACGCAAGCCTTCCATTTGCAAGGACAGGCGGCGGCTTTCTTCGAGTTCAAAACGATTCAAGGCATGACTGATGTCGAGCGCGATTTCCAACAGTAAATGACAGGAAGCATCATCAAAGGCATCGACTTGATCAAGAAACAGATTAAAACTCCCGAGTGTTTTTCCATGCCTGTGCAGTGGCAAAATCGCCATCGACTGCCAACCTGCAGCGAGACTGCGACGATGCCAATGCGCATAAATTTGATCTTTAGCAATGTCTTGGCACCAGTAGGCGGTGCCGGTTTGCAGCACATTGCTGATTGGCCCTAACACACCCTGTTCATTGGGTTCGTGCGAGATCGTCAATTCCGCCATGTAATGCGCGCCTTCGCCGAAATGCGCCACGGCTTTGAATTCCAAACTTTGCTCATCCTGCATGCCTATCCATGCCATTTTCATGCCGCCGAACACCACGGCATCGCGACAAATGATGTCAAACAATTCTTGTTCGCTATGGCTGCGCACGATCGCTTGATTACATTGGCTCAACATGGTGTAGAGCCGCGTCAGGCGCAGGTTTTTCGCGCGGACTTCCTGATTTTCCGCGGCTGTTTTGGCGAGTTTTTTCTGCGCCAAAACAATCCATGCTTTGATACTGGTTTCGGTTTCTTGCTGCACGACAAACGAATCGGAGGCACTGTCGCCACCCAATTGTGTCAGCGAGTAGTAAATTTCCTCCAACGGAGCACCCATGGTAGTGAGCAAGGCGCGGTAGGAGCGCCATAACAGAAACAGGAACAGGATGCCAATGAACATAAATCCGGCGCGCAAGTACTCATTGAGTTTTTCGGTTTGCAATACCAGTTGTGCCGTGCGTTGGTCCATCAAGATGTAGGTGTCGTCAATCGCCTTTTTTATCGCTGCTTTCGCACTCAGATAAGGTCCGTCGAACAACATACGCGTGGCTTTTTCGCGATCCGAGCTAGTGTAATCGACCGAAGTTTCAATCAAATGCATGGCGCTCAATTCGGTCGCGGTCAGGGTATCGGAATTATTTTTTGCTTCGACCAGCTTGGCGAACTCGGCATCGCTGAAACCGGCCATGCGCATCAAATCAAGCAGCGCGATCTTCGTCCCGGTAACGGTGTCGCTTGGTGCCGCGGCACTCGGCAGCGTCATCCGTTTGCCATCGAGGCGCACCGCCTCAGCCGGGCGCGCCTGCTTGCCTTCGCGAATAGCCAGAATATCGTGGTAAGAGCGCTTGTAGACCGGATCTCCGGTGGCGACATAACTGCGTGCCAGGCGCGTGAGATCGGCCGATGACTGACGTAATTCATCTGACAGTGCGTACGAAATGGTGCGCAGTTCGCGCACCATTTCGAGTGCGCGTTCGGAATGCAAATAAAATGCAAAAATCAAGCCGAACGACAATACCGCCGTCAGCAGCAGGGAAAAATTACGCGAGTAAGTTGATAAGCTTCGGTGCGAACGCATACATTCCTATCAAACTTTTTTTTAAAGGCACGTCAAGGACCAAGCATGACGCTGCCTGGCCCAAGCGCTCAGTGTTTTTTCGGGTATACCCTCACGAGCACGATGCGCGGGCCATTCATTTTTTTCACCACCACATCAAATTGATCGAATGCGACCTTCTGCCCTTCACTCGGTAAATCACCCAATTGTTGCATGATCAAGCCGCCGATCGATTCGACTTCATCATTATCGAGATCAAACCCGAGTGCCATCCCCAAGGTGTACAAGGGCAAACTTCCTTTGCCTATCAAGGTACCGTCGTCGAGCAAGGTCCAGTCATTTTCGTTTTGTCTGAATTCATCGCGAATTTGTCCGATCAAGGCGCCGAGCAAATTATCCAAGGTCAAAAAACCCAAGGGCTTACTGCCTTTATGGCCAACAATCGCGAAATGCGGGGCACCCTTACGAAAACGGCGAAACAATTCGAGTGCCGGCATGGTCGGCGGCACATATTCAACCTGGCGTAAATGATGGCTCAAATCGTCGAGGTGTTTGCCGGCCTGCTGAGCCAGAAACAAATCTTTCAGATGTAACATACCGAGTACGGTTTTTTCATCTTCATCAAAATACGGATAGCGACTGAAACGATTGCGTGCGGCCGTTGCCATATTTTCTTCGAGACTGCGGTCTTTATACATGGCAGCAACTTCATTGATAGGCCGCATCAAGTCAGAAATTTCCAAGCCGCCGAAATCCAGTACTTGGGCCATGATGCCCCATTCATCGCCCGACTCTTTGCCGCTACCATGGCTGCCACGCAATATTAGCTTCAACTCTTCATGGGAGTACGCATTTTCATTGCCATGCGTGCCATCGAGCCCTACCCACTTCAACACTTTATTGGAACTGGCATTGAGCAGCCAAATTGCCGGGAACATAAGCCAATAAAAACCGTACAGTGCCGGGGCCGTCCACAAGGACACGCGTTCCGGCATACGAATAGCCATCGACTTGGGGGCTAATTCGCCGATGACGATATGTAAAAAAGAAATGACGAAAAATGCAAAGAAAAACGACACGCCGTGTATGATTTCGGCAGAACTGACGCCGATCAGCGGGAACACCGGCTTCAATATGCTTGCAAATGCAGGTTCACCGATCCAGCCCAGACCGAGTGAAGCCAAAGTAATGCCAAGCTGACAAGCAGACAAATACGTGTCGAGATGCTGGTGTACTTCTGTGAGCAAGCGACCGCGTAATCCAGATACCTTGGCGATACTGCGGACACGTGTCTGGCGCAATTTAACGAGACCGAATTCGGCCGCCACAAAAAACCCGTTTAACAACACGAGTAGCAAGGCGGCAACAACAAGTAAAAAATTATCCAACGCATCAACCTTCGTAGTAGAGATCGTCATACTTTAGACTAATTTTCACCAGTCGTGCTCATGATTGGCGCAGAGAATAGAAAAATGTGGGAACCAGAGCAAGTCGTATATGATCAAATTGTACATCACGGCCATACTGCCGTCGCAATCGACACAGCGCATCGCGCAAAAAGCAACACGACTTTCGGGCCTAGACCAGATCTCAACACATGTTGCTGATTAACAGCAAAGCAAAACCAGGAGCAGTCCTTGTCATTAGACTTGATATTATTAGAAATACAATTACGTACCCACGCCGCGCCCCACAGCAACGATATCGCACTCTTGCGCGACTTGGTAGCAGCCATACGGCCACAGCAAGCGCATGACAGCCAACGCGCCACCGATAATCTGCGCGCGCTATGCTATGTGCTGCACACCCATCCGGATTGGCGCCAAGCCCTGCGGCATTACCTGATACAAATCTTAGTCAGCCGCCAACTCGTTCATTTGCTCACCGACACCGGCATCACGCTCAACAACGGTTTCTGGGGTGCCGGCGCAGAACGACTGATGAACAAATTCCTGCCGCCACTGGTCAACGATGACTATATCAAAGATGTGTTCGGGCAAATTTTTGATCACCACCAAGACTACATCTGGGTCAACGCCGTCGAAGATGGCGCTTGGCAAGAACTGTTCGAAAGCATAGGTTTTCGCACCCGTAAAGCACGCCATACCCATGCCGTGATCACCCAGCAATTGCTGAGCGCCTTACAGGTACTGTCTTACCGTATCACCAACATTGGTCTGGAAGCCGAATTGGTGCGCAATCATCCCGATATAGAAAAATTCGAGTCGCCGTTTCTACGCCAGAACGATGCCATCAATGACTATGTGACGAGCTATCGGGCCTGGATGCTGGACCGCAACTCGGCACGCGACGATGCCAAACACATCGATATTTTACTCAGCCAATGCGAAGAGATCGCCAGTCGCATCCGCCGCACCGCCGCCGTTTCCGGTGTCTCGGTCAGTCTGACGCGCTTATTGCTGCGTTTAAAACAATGCATCACGCGCCTGCGTCAATTACTGGGCTTGTTGGATAGCCGTAATTGGCGGGAAACTGCGCAAATCACGATACAGTTGTTTAAAGAATTGGTCAGCGCCGACAACCAACGCCACAGCTTGCGCGAATTGATGCAGACCAGTACGGAATTATTGTCCTTGCAGGTCACTGATCGCGCCGGCAAGAGTGGTGAACACTACGTCACCAATACGCGCGCCGAGTGGTTTGCCATGTTGCAGTCAGCGATGGGGGCCGGGTTCATCGTCGGCTTCATGGCGCTGATTAAAATCTTGGCGGGCGGCATCGCCCTGGCACCGTTCGGTTACGCGCTCTTGTACAGCCTCAATTACTCCTCCGGGTTCATGCTCGTGCATGTATTGCATTGGACCATTGCTACCAAGCAACCGGCCATGACGGCCGCCCTGATCGCGCGCGCCATTGATGAAGGTAAGCAACAGCTCGACGAACTCGCCGAACTCGTGGTTCGGGTGTTTCGCTCCCAATGGATTGCCATCATCGGTAATGTCGGCGTGGCCATGCCGACGGCGTTTGTGATCGCTTGGAGTTGGTACGGCATCACCGGTCATCATTTGGTGACGGTCGAGAAGGCCGGTCACCTGCTGCACGACCTCGACCCCTTGCGCAGCTTAGCGCTGCCGCATGCGGCGATTGCCGGCGTCTGCCTGTTTTTATCCGGTTTGATTTCCGGTTACTACGATAACAAAGCCAGTTATTCAAATATTCCGGCGCGTTTGCGGCAACTGAAATGGCTGAAACGCTTGCTTGGTCAAGCCAGACTACAGCACGTCACTGAATACATAGGCAATAATTTGGGCGCGCTGGCCGGGAATTTCTTTTTCGGTATCATGCTCGGCTCAATCGGGCAATTCGGCAACTTTTTCGGCTTACCTGTCGACATACGCCACATCACATTTTCCAGCGCCAATTTTGCCTTTTCCTTGGCGGCACTCGACAATGTCATGCCTTGGCAAACGGCGCTCTACAGCCTGTTCGGCATCTTATGCATAGGCTTGGTCAATCTCGGTGTCAGTTTCAGCTTGGCTTTGATGGTTGCATTGCGCTCGCGTCGCGTCAGCTTTGTGCATGGAGGCACCTTGATCCGTTTGCTGTGGCGGCGTTTTTGCGGCGGCACACGCGATTTCTTTTTACCGGCAAAAAAAGAGGCAGAGCCGCCCACGCAGTAATTACACCAGAGCACGACTACTTTATTTTCTGCGGGGCCAAGTTAATTAACATCAAGCACCCCTCAGAGCCATACTGTTGCCCGCCGACACGCAGTAAAATAGGCTCCCTTTATCGATTGCCACGCCATGACTCACACCGTTCAGTCCAAACGCCATCTTGCCCACAGCGTGATCGAAGACATCCTCGCCATCCTCACCGGCACGCTGTTTGTCTCACTCGGCATTGCCTTATTCAATCAGGCCGGCTTACTCACGGGTGGCACGGCCGGTTTGGCATTTCTGGTGCATTACCGCAGCGGCATGTCGTTCGGCAGCGTATTTTTTCTGATCAACTTGCCGTTTTATTACTTGGCCTGGAAACGCATGGGTTGGCAATTTACGCTCAAGACTTTTTGCGCAGTCGCCTTGGTATCTGTGCTCTCGGGCATACACCCGAAATTAATCCATTTAATTGATGGTAATCTGTACACGCCGTTTTATGTTGCCGTGGTCGGCGGCATCATGATGGGGGTGGGTTTCGTGGTCTTGTTCCGTCATCAAGCCAGTCTGGGCGGCATCAATATTCTCGCCTTGTACCTGCAACAAACCCGCGGCATTCGCGCCGGCAAACTACAAATGGGGCTCGATTTCTGCATCGTCTTGGCCTCACTGGCGGTGGTCTCGCCGCTCGCGCTCGGGGCCTCGATACTCGGGGCCTTCGCGCTTAACTTGGCCATCAGCCTCAACCACCGTCCCGGCCGTTACGTGGCGGTTTGACGCGGCTATCCGGTCAGTGCCGCCCGATAGGCGCGCGGTGACAGATGGCCGTGCTTTTGCAGCAAACGTCGTAACTGGTCGGCACTGCCGACACCACAGCGTGCGGCGATGGCTTTGAGTGCCAGTTTTTGCGCGCCGTCGGCGGCCAACAATTGTTGCGCCAATTCGACGCGAGCATCGTCGACGAAGGCTTGCGGTGTCATTCCCGTTTTGGCCAGAAAATGGCGACTGAAATTGCGCACGCTCATGTCCAACAAAGCCGCCAAGCGCGCATTCGACAAATCGTGCTGTAGATTGGCACACATCCATTGCTGCAAATCACGCACTTGCCACTGGCTGGTTTTTTGACTCAGCAAGTGGCTGCTGAATTGCGATTGTCCGCCCGGACGTTTCAGATACACCACCAAATCACTGGCCACTTCGAGCGCGAGCGCGTGACCGCAGTCGGCTTCGACAAAGGCCAGTGCCAAGTCAATCGCGGCAGTCACGCCCGCCGAGGTCCAAATATTGCCGCTACGAATAAAAATCGCATCGGCATCGACCTTGACGGCCGGATAATCTTGCTCAAACTGTTGCGCCACACTCCAGTGTGTGGTCGCAGGCTGTCCATTGAGCAAACCGGCTTCGGCCAAAAAAAATGCTCCCGAACACAAGCCGGCCAGTCGTCCTATGCGTCCGGCGGCTTCACGCAACCAATCGATGAGTGCCGGATTATCGCTCAGTGCGCTGGCAATCTGGCGCGAGCCGACGATGATGGCATCATCGGGCAAGGCCAATAAAGACAGGGCTTTATCAGCCTGCAAACTCATCAGGGTATCGGAAGCCACAGTGCCGCAACGTTGCGCGACGATACGAACATCGTAAGCCGCTGGTAAACCTTGCCGGCGGCGGTGCACGTTGGCATATTCAAATACCGACATCGGCCCGATCGCCTCGAGCGCCTTGAAACCGGGGTAGACGATCAGATCGACCGTGCGTGCTGCGGGCAACGACGTAGCTGACATAAAAATCTCCTTAAAGCAATATTCCAGCATCATAGACGCTTTCGCCATAGCCGACAAAAGCGGCCAATTTTACTGCGAATGCAGCCAAATAATTCGACAATTGTGCTTTGAAGCACTTATATCACAGACAATCGTGCATCAGCTCATTCACCTCTGTCACATCAAGAAAGCGCATATGAAAACCAAAGCCGCCGTCGCCTGGAAAGCCGGAGCACCGTTGAGCATCGAAGAAGTCGATCTGGCCGGGCCACGCGAAGGCGAGGTCTTGATAGAAATAAAAGCCACCGGCATTTGCCATACCGATTACTACACGCTCTCGGGTGCCGATCCTGAAGGTTTATTTCCCGCCATTCTTGGCCATGAAGGTGCCGGCGTGGTGGTCGACACCGGACCGGGTGTCAGCAGCTTACGCGCCGGCGACCACGTGATTCCGCTCTACACGCCGGAATGCCGCCAATGTAAATACTGCCTGTCACGCAAAACCAATCTGTGCCAGGCGATACGCTCGACCCAAGGACGTGGGCTGATGCCCGACGCCAGCTCGCGCTTCTCGCTCGATGGTAGCCCGCTGTTTCATTACATGGGCACCTCAACCTTCTCGAATTACATCGTGGTGCCGGAAATTGCCGTCGCCAAGGTGCGCGAAGATGCACCGTTCGATAAAATTTGCTACATCGGCTGTGGCGTCACCACCGGCGTCGGTGCGGTCGTCTTCAGCGCCAAGGTGGAAGCCGGTGCCAATGTGGTGGTGTTCGGCTTGGGCGGCATCGGCCTCAATGTGATTCAAGCGGCGCGCATGGTCGGCGCCGATAAAATCATCGGCGTCGACATCAACCCGCAGCGCCAAGAGATGGCGCGGCGCTTCGGCATGACGCACTTCATCAACCCACGCGAGCACGCCAACGTGGTCGATCACATCATGCAACTGACTGATGGCGGTGCCGACTATTCTTTCGAATGCATAGGCAACACCGAAGTGATGCGGCAAGCACTGGAATGTTGCCACAAAGGTTGGGGCCAATCATTCATCATCGGGGTCGCCGCCGCCGGTGAAGAAATCAGCACACGGCCGTTTCAACTCGTCACCGGTCGCTCGTGGAAGGGCTCGGCATTCGGTGGCGCACGCGGTCGCACCGATGTGCCGAAAATTGTCGATTGGTATATGGAAGGCAAGCTCAACATCGATGACCTGATCACGCATCGCTTGCCGCTCGAGCGCATCAATGAAGGTTTCGATTTGATGAAAAGCGGGGAATCAATACGCTCAGTAGTGATTTTTTAAGGCGAGCAGCACCATAGCAAGCGCGACAAGCGCGCTTGCCAAATGAGTGCAATCGCGATGTGATTGCTTATTTGTTCTTATTTGCTCTTATCAGCATGCGAAATATCATCAATAAGCCGGCTACTGAGCCGATTTAAAAATTTCCGAATAAGTACTCTATTTCTTGAACCACGGCAGTCCGGTGGTGGCGTTTCTGTGTAGAATCGGTGGACACAGTCGCGCATTGAGCGCATTCACCAGACATCCCTCTACAGCGCATGCGCTGTCCGGTACAAGAAAGATAACGATGCACCAAGTAGTCATCAGCGGCACCGGCCTCTACACGCCGACGGAATCGATCAGTAATGAAGAATTGATCGCCTGCTATAACGCCTATGTTCAAAAATTCAATACCGACCATGCCGCCGAGATTGCCGCAACGACCGTCACGGCGCTGGAAGAATCGAGTGTTGCCTTCATCGAAAAAGCTTCCGGCATCAAATCGCGTTATGTAATGAACAAGTCGGGCGTGCTCGACATTGCGCGCATGGTGCCCACCTTGGCCGAACGCCCCGATGAGCAAGCCTCGCTGATGTGCGAGATGGCCGTGGTGGCTGCGCGTCAAGCACTCGAACGGGCCGGCCGCACGGTCGCCGATGTCGATGCCGTGATTTGCGCAGCCAGCAATATGCAGCGCGCTTACCCGGCCATGGCCGTGGAAATTCAAGCGGCGCTCGGGATCGATGGCTATGGTTTTGATATGAATGTGGCCTGTTCTTCGGCTACCTTCGGCATTCAAGCTGCGGTCAGCGCGATTCAAAGCGGCCAGGCGCGCGCCGTGCTGGTCGTGAGTCCGGAAATCACCAGTGGCCATCTGAACTGGCGTGATCGCGACAGCCATTTCATTTTTGGCGATGCCTGCACCGCCATCCTGCTCGAACGCGCCGACTGCGCGAGTTCACCGCACCAATTTGAAATCGTCGGATTGAAATTAAAAACCCAGTTTTCCAATAATATCCGCAATAATTTCGGCTTCCTCAACCGTGCCGACGAGAGCGGCATCGGCCAAGCCGACAAACTGTTCCGCCAGCAGGGCCGCAAAGTTTTCAAAGATGTCTGCCCGATGGCGGCAAACATGATCAGCAGCACGGTGGCAGCAGCTGGCATCGAGATTGCCGCGGTCGAACGTTTCTGGTTGCATCAAGCGAATTTGAACATGAATTTGTTGATTGCCCGCCTGATACTCGGGCGTGATGCCACAGCGGCCGAATCACCGACCATTCTCGACACCTACGCCAATACCTCGTCGGCTGGTTCGATCATCGCCTTCCACAAGCATCAGGAAGATTTGGCGGCCGGTGCCGTCGGCGTGATTTGCTCGTTCGGTGCCGGCTATTCGATCGGCTGCGTGGTGGTCAAAAAACGCGCTTGACAGACCTGATCTAGTCGAAAAAAAACCTGCCGCAATTGCTCAGGGCAGGTTTTTTTCTTGCTGGACAATGCGCTCAGTCACGCCGCCAGTGCTTGCTCCAACAAAGTATGCAACTCAGCAAACGAAGGTTCGCCAATATAGCGTTTGAGTATAGTGCCTTGCTTGTCGATCACATACGTGGTCGGGGTCAGTTTGACTTCACCGAAGGCGCGCGCCAACTTACCATCGAGGTCGAGTGCCACATGGAAGGGCAACTGTCGCGTTTCGGCAAAATTGACGACGTAATCGGGTCTATCGTAACTCATCGCCACGGCGACATATTCCAAACCTTGGGCGTGGTATTGATTAAACGTTTCGACCATGCGCGGCATTTCAGCTACACAAGTAGTGCAAGAGGTGGCCCAAAAGTTGACCATCACTACCTTGCCGCGCAAATTGGCGCTGTCGATTTTTACCCCCTTGAGGTTGGTAAATACCACCTGCGGCATGTGGTTTTTACTCGCCAGCGATTGATAAAACAAGCCGCCCAAGCCGGCCAGCGCGAGCGCGGCCACCAGCGCGAAAGCCAGGAATTTACGCGGTGAAGAAGGTGCCAACATCAAACTGTCCAGTGCAAAATAGATTCGAACACCATTATACGTTTTCTAAGCACGCCGGTGCGGCTATCGGCTTGCCAGCCACATGCGTGGTCAATACGATGGCGGTCGAGGTCGAACCGTAGGCGTTGAGTTCATTGATGATGCGCTGCAAATGTTCGACATCGGTGGCCAGCACACGCATGACGGCACCGTCTTCGCCGGTCACCGTATAGCAATCGATGATCTCAGGACAGGCTGCCACATAGTCGGCATACGGCCGCCCTTGCTGCGTCGATAGCCGTATCATGGCCGTCATCTGGTAGCCGAGCGCCTTGGGATTGATATCGGCGCGATAGCCGCGTATCACCTGCGCTGCTTCGAGTCGCTTGATCCGTTCTGAAACGGCCGGCTGGCTCAGGTGAACCTGACGACCGATTTGTGCATGCGAGATACGTGCATCTTGCTGCAGCAGCAGCAAAATTTTACGGTCAAACTGATCAATTTTAGAATTCATAAGCATTTCGCATTATTTTCGATTCAATTCAATTGCATGGAGGCATATCTCTTATGGAAGCACCTTCATTTCAAGCACCAAGCTTGTTAAAGTAGAGCTTACACTAATCAACCCAGAAGCGACCGTACTCATGGCCAATCACATCAGCAATTCTCAAATCGCGCAGATTGCGCAAGACTATGCCACCCCTTGCTGGGCCTACGATGCGGCCACGATTCGCGCCCAAATCGCCCGTCTCAAACAATTCGATGTGATCCGCTTTGCGCAAAAAGCCGCCAGCAACATTCATCTGCTGCGCCTGATGCGTGAACAAGGCGTGCTGGTCGACGCGGTATCGCTCGGTGAAGTGGAACGGGCGCTGGCGGCCGGCTATGTACCGGGTTCGGACCAGGTACATGCTCCGATCGTGTTTACCGCCGATTTGCTCGACCGCCATGCCCTCAAACGCGTGGTCGAACTCAATATTCCAGTCAATTGCGGTTCCCCGCAAATGCTGGAGCAATTGGGCCAAGCCCACCCCGGCCATCAAGTCTGGCTGCGGATTAACCCCGGCTTCGGACACGGGCACAGCCGCAAAACCAATACCGGCGGCGAGCAGAGCAAGCACGGCATCTGGTTTGAAGAATTACCGGCGGCATTGCGCTTGATTGATCAATACGGTCTGCAACTGCACGGCTTGCACATGCATATCGGTTCCGGTGTCGACTATGATCACTTGCAAAGTGTCTGCGATGCCATGATCGCCCAAGTTAACACCGCTGGACGCGACCTGCGAGCCATCTCCATCGGCGGCGGTTTGTCGATTCCATATCAAAGTGGCGAAGCCGAAGTCGATACCGCGCATTACTTTGCTATGTGGGAGCAAGCCCGTCGCCGCATCGAGGAGCATCTCGGCCATCGCATCAGCATGGAAATTGAACCGGGACGTTTTTTGGTGGCGCAATCAGGCTTGTTGATTTCTGAATTACGCGCGCAAAAACAAGTCGGCAGTAATTTTTTCAGTTTCGTCGATGCCGGCTTTAATGATTTGGCGCGGCCCGCCATGTATGGCAGTTTCCATCGCATCAGCGCGCATGCGCCCGATGGTACGCCGCGCAGCAATACGCTACGGGCCACCGTGGTGGCCGGCCCCTTGTGTGAATCAGGTGATGTATTTACTCAAGAGGAAGGCGGCGTGGTCAGCAGTCAGGCGCTGCCGAGCTGCGAAATTGGTGACTTATTCGTATTTCATGATGCCGGCGCGTATGGTTCGAGCATGTCGTCGAATTACAATTCGCGCCCGCTGATTCCGGAAGTATTGGTCGACGGCGCGCAAATCACACAGATTCGCCGCCGTCAGACCGTGCAGGAGTTGATCGCGCTCGAACTCTGAGGCGCCACTCCTGTCTTGGTTTACACCACGCCGCAAGCCATGCGCGCACCGCCACCACCGAGTGGTGCCGGGTGGTCGCTGTGGTTATCACCACCGGCATGCACCATCAGGGAATGGCCGACCAAATCAGCCGCTTTCAGGCGCGGTGCCAGCAGCGGATAAGTGGCCGTGCCATCGGCGGCGACCACCAGAGCCGGCAAATCACCGCGATGACCATTCTGATAAGGGCCGAGATGGACAGCGGTTTTTTCCGGATCCCAATGACCGCCGGCTGCCAAGGCGGCCGTCATCACACCTTTGTTGTCGGCAGGCGCGCAAGAGGCGTTAACGTGCACATGGAAACCGTGTGCGCCGGCCGGCAAGCCGGTCAAGGCTGGGGTGATCAAGAGCCCGTAAGGGGTATCGCTCAAGGTGACCGTGCCGGCTGGGCCGAGATTGCCGCTGGCATCGACAAATTGCAAAGCAACGGTTTGTGCTTGCGCCAGGCCGGCGAACAAACTGCAGGCTACCAGAGCCAGTTTCAAATTCTTTAACATAGTAACTCCTAAAATTATGCTGTAGGGCCGCCCACTATACCTGCTTTTTCAAACAGCGGGATTTCCGGCAAACTGGCCGAGCGCGACCCCGCCACGGGGAAATTGTCGGGTGCGCGGTAAGTGAACACCAACGAAAACTTGGTGGCAGCAGTTTGATTGCGGCCAGCGGCATGGAACAAATTGCTGTGAAACAATAATGCATCGCCCTGCTGCAAAGGCACGGTGTGCGCTTGCGCCAGCAAAGATTGATTTCCAGCAAAATCACTGCGTAAAAATTGCGCGGAATCGGTTTGCTCCGCGGACAACTCCCAGCGCTGCGAGCCGGGGATCACCGACAAGCAACCATTTTCCAGCGTTTCATCGCGCAAGGCCAACCAAGTCGACACCAACTCGGCGCGGGCAAAATGCCAGTAGCGACTGTCGCGGTGCCAGCCGGTCAAGCTTGAATAGCGTGGCTGCTTAGTCATAATGCAATTGTGATGCGCTTGCGAAAGCATCACCCCTGGTCCGAGCAACTGTTGCAGCGGCCCCGCCAGCGCGGTGTCGGCCCATTGCTGTAGCATTGGTGCACGCGCATAGGCTTGCAACAAGCGCCGTACCGTGTGGCCACCGGCGGCATCGACTGCGCTGGGTGCGCCCGGGTAGGCGGTGTCGACTTCCAATTCCAGCGGCCCGTGCGCTTGTTCAAGTTCGTGCTCGGCATACGCGATCACAGATTGACAGAATGCCGCATCGGCGGCCCGCCGCAGTATCAGAAAACCATGGGTGTGAAAATCATTCAATTGGGCAGAACTGAGCATGACACGAGCCATTCAAAAAATCACAAAACACTATTGTGCCATGTCTGCCGCAACACGAACGATACAGATCACGCCACACCCGACGACAACAATTCCATCTATGCCCTGCGGCAAGTCGACAAATTGCGCGATAATGGCAGCAAATTCACTTTCACAACACCATGACACTCGCCATTCTAGAAAACATCAACGTCAGTTCCTTCGACACCATGCCCACGCCGGCCGAATTACATGCCCGCCTGCCACTGAGCGAGCGCGCTGCCGACACGGTCGAGCACAGCCGAGCAGCACTGCGCGCCATCCTCGAAGGCCAGGATAAGCGCTTGTTCGTCGTCGTTGGCCCCTGCTCTATCCATGATCCGCTGGCTGGGCTCGAGTACGCACGCCGCCTGGTCGCACTGCAAGAAGAAGTCAAGGATGTGATGTTGCTGGTGATGCGCGTGTATTTCGAAAAACCGCGCACCACCACCGGCTGGAAGGGTTACATCAACGACCCGGACATGGATGATTCTTTCCGCGTCGATGTCGGCATGGAAAAAGCGCGCCGTTTCCTGCTCGATGTCTGTGAACTCGGTCTGCCGACCGGTACCGAAGCACTCGACCCGATCTCGCCCCAGTATCTCGGTGATCTGATCGCCTGGACCGCCATCGGTGCGCGCACCACTGAATCGCAAACGCACCGCGAAATGTCGTCAGGCTTATCGACACCGGTCGGTTTCAAGAATGGTACCGATGGCGATATCAGCATTGCCATCAATGCTATTTTATCAGCCTCGCATCCACATTCCTTCCTCGGCCTCAACGATCAAGGTCGTGTCGCGATTGTGCGTACCCGCGGCAATCAGCATGGCCACGTAGTCTTGCGCGGCGGCGGTGACCGACCGAATTACGATACCGTTTCAGTCGCGATGGCGCAGCAGGCACTGATCAAGGCAAAATTACCGCCGCACATCGTCATCGATTGTTCGCACGCCAACAGTTACAAGAAAGCCGCGTTGCAACCGCTGGTGATGGCCGATGTGGTCAATCAGATTGTCAACGGCAACCAAGCCATCGTCGGCGTCATGATCGAATCGAATCTGCTGGCCGGCAATCAGGCGATTCCAGCCGACTTGAGCCAATTGGTCTACGGTTGCTCGGTCACTGATGCTTGTGTCGATTGGTCGAGCACGGAACAGATGCTGCGCAGTGCGGCCGATCGACTGCGCTCACAGCGCACGCAGGTTCTGTAAGCAGGCAATGTAATCGGCAGCGATGGCGGCTTGCTGATGGTGGCGGCCGTTTTCCACCACTAATTGGCCACCGACAATCACATCGCGCAGCAGATTATCATTGCCGCAAAACAACCAGGTATTGAGCACATCGTCCAGAGCTAAGCCAGCCAAATTCGGATGGCACTCGTCCAGCACCAGCAAGTCGGCACGCCAGCCGACCTGTAGTTGGCCAACGCGACGGCCGCTGGCTTGCGCCCCGCCTTGCAACGCGGCATTCCATAAATAATCGCCGACGCGGCGCTGTTTTTCATCACGGGCAATATTTCTTTGCTGTAAGCGCAAGCGCTGACCATACTCGAGCCAGCGCAATTCTTCCACCGGGCTATGCGAGACATGGCTGTCGCTGCCTATGCCAAAGCGACCGCCGACGGCCAGATAGGCAGGCAAATCAAAGAAACCATCACCGAGATTACCCTCGGTACTCGGACAAATACCGGCCACGGCAGCACTGGCGGCCAGCGCCGTGACTTCGTCCGCATTCAAGTGCGTGGCATGTACCAAACACCAATGCTGATCGACCAAACCCGTCGCGAGCAAGAGCTCGACCGGGCGCTTGCCAGTCGTACGCAGACAAGCATCGACTTCCCTGGTTTGCTCGGCGATATGAATATGAATCGGTCGCCCCGCCGGCATGCCTGCATGCAGCTCGGTGATTTGTGCCAGATTCGCCGCCCGTAGCGAATGGGGGGCTGCGCCGATTTCGAGCGCCGCACTACGCAACGGTTCCAGTGCAGCCACCAGAGCAAGCACATCGCTGACCTCGGTGGCAAAGCGGCGCTGGTCTGCACGCAAGGGCACATCGGCGAAATCGGCGTGACTGTACAATACCGGCAGCATGGTCATGCCGATGCCGGCCGTTGCCGCCGCGGCAATCACGCGGCGCGCCGTTTCAGCCTGATCCGGATACCAAGCGCCATCGGGCGCGCGATGCAAATAATGGAATTCACACACCGAGGTGTAACCATGGCGCAGGCATTCACTGTAAATTTGCGCCGCAATCGCCTGCATTTGTTGCGGGGTCAATTGCAGCGCATAGCGGTACATCAAGTCACGCCAAGTCCAAAAACTATCCCCCGCGGTAGCGGCTACTTCGGTCATCCCGGCCAGAGCACGTTGAAACGCATGCGAATGTAAATTTGTCATGCCAGGCAACACCAGCCCAGCCTGACGCTCACCATCCTGTGGCGTGGCTGCCGTTTCCAGCGCCACGATGTCACCGGCCGCATCAAACTGCAGCCGTACCCGTTCGGTCCAGCCTTGCGGCAGCAAGGCGGCGTGGGCAAACAAACTGTCTAAGCGTCTCATGCGCCCACCCAATCCAAACTCGCACGCAGTAAGCGACCAAGCAAGGGCTGCACTTGTGCCGCCAAATCAGGACGATACGCGAACGGCGCAGTTTCATTCATATAAACACACTGACTCATCTCCAGTTGTACCGCATGGATACCCTTCTGAGGCTGGCCATATTGCCGCGTGATGTAACCGCCCTTGAAGCGGCCATTGAAAACGTGGCTATACCTGCCGTCTTGTTCCAGACAAGTGGCCAGTGCTTGCTGTAACCCGGCTGCGCACGATTGCTGATCGACCGTGCCGAAATTCAAATCCGCTAAGGTGCCGGCGAAAAACCGTGGTACTTGCGAAGCAATCGAATGGGCTTCCCACAACACTACCCGACCATGCAAGGCCAGCAAACGGGCCAGCTCAGCTTGTAATTGCCGGTGATATGGTTGCCAGTAAGTGGCGATGCGCTGTGCTGCTTCTCGCTCATCCGGCAAGTTTTCCTTCGCATACAAGGCTTGTTTGTCAAAGGTATCGACTGGGCATAGTCCGGTGGTATCTTGGCCCGGATACAAATTGGCATCGTCAGGCGCGCGGTTGAGATCGATCACATAGCGTGAATAATTGGCGCTGAGGGTAGAAGCTCCGAGCGCTTGCGCCATGTGGTAAAGCTGCGGCAAATGCCAATCGGTATCAGCCTTGAGCTGAGCCACTGGCAACATCTGCGCGCCGATCTCGGGCGGGATCACCGTGCCGGCATGGGGCATGGAAATCAGCAACGCGGTACTGCCTGGGTGAAATTCAAAACTGTTCATCGGTCGGCTCACTGAAAAGAAACACAGATTAAGTTTGCTGCAAGCGGCTGCTAAGGCGATCAGCCGCAGCCAAGGTCAGCGTGATTAATTCTGGCTGACGGCCCAAGCTACGCTGTAGCGGTGCCATCAAAGACAGGGTCGCTTGCAATTGTTGATGCGCTGAAAAAACCGGTACGCTGACACCCCAGATACCGGCATCGACTTCACTTTCGCTGGTGGCGTAACGCTGCAGACGGATTTGCTGCAACTGGGCCTGCAGCGCATCAAGTGCCGCTGCGCTCTGCGGCACTTGGCTGAGAAAATCGGCCGTGATCAGCTCTTGTTGCGAATCTGCTGGCAAGTAAGCCAGCAAGGCTTTGGCCGAGGCGCCACGCACTGTGACATGCGCACGCCCTTTGGCAAACGAACAGCGTAAAGCCTGCGGACTATCTTGTAAGGCAATGCACATTACTTGGCCATTGAGATGACATAGTAAGCCCACACTCTCACCGGAACGCTCTACCAGCCTATCGATTTCAGAACGCGCCGCGGCAATAAGCCAAGAATGCTGATCGTAACTCCAGGCCAATTGCAAGGCCAGCGGTCCGGCTTCGTAATGACCGGAGTGCTGGTGCTCCTGCACCAAACCCCATTTTTTTAAGGCCAGCAATTGCCGATAGACGGTGCTCAAAGGCTGCCCGGTTTGCGCCGCCAAGTCGCGCGCCGACAGCGCTTGGCCGTGGCGGGCTATGCACGACAGCAACTGTAACTGGCGTTCATTCTGAGGGACGGGAGCAGTAGTCATCGCGCCAACTTAAGCAGGAAAGACTTCATGCTAGCACTTAGCTGAGAATCTGCAAGCGATGATTCCCACTCAGTGAGAATACGACTCAGTTTTTACGGTAGGCGGCATTCTGACAAGTGCGCACTTCTTGGTTTGGGTAGGCCACCGTGATCAGATCGAAGCGCGCTTTCTCGTCCTGCGTGAGTGCGCGCAGCTGGTAGGCGAACTTACTGGTCGCCGCCGTGCGCGGCATAATACGCGCGGTATGCACCCCTTTGTTGCTGAGCGCAAGCAGATGCTGCTTAGCCGCTTCCTCAGACTTGAACACGCCTAGCGAAATACCCCAGCGCAGCGCGGTATTTTCCTGCATCACAAAAAAATCGGCCACGCCGATGCGGCGCAATTCGGCCACTTTTTTGTCTGCGCCCTCTTTGCTACCCTGCGAAGGAATATAGACCATATGCGAAGCCACATCACTGACGTTGAGGCGCGACTGGCGGTCGCCCAAAGCCAAGGTTTGCAACTGCTCTTCAACTTTTGCCGCCTCGCTCTGTAAAAAATTCCCCAGTTCGAGGCAAGCGATCAGCTCAGCCTTTTTCACCGGCGCTGGCGCGCTCGCCAGCGCGGCAGCGGCCGTCAACGGCAGCAATTGCTCGACGTGGTGTTGCATTTTAAGGCGGCTCGGCTCATGCGTCTCCCACGACCAATGGCCGAGATAACCCAAGTTGAATGCCAGTAAAAACGCATTCAATACCAGTAAGCCCCAGAAAAAAAATCGCAGCATGATGAAACTCTTTCAATTCAGTCCGGGCTCGATTGTGCCACGACCAACAGGCCGGTCAATACAAGATTAGCACTGTGTTCACATTCAAAACCAAGATGCGGCAACAGATAGCCTGCGGCACCACCGGAAATCAGACAGATCACTGGCCCAGCGCTACGCGCGATCAAAGCTTGCCGCGCCAAACTCAAGGCCCCAACCTGGGCATGGATACAGCCGCTGACGATGGCCGCAGCGGTATTGCTGGCAAATAAATGCGCCACATTCAGGCTTTCGGCTACCTGCGGCAATTGCGCCGTATTGTGAGCCAGCGACTCAGCCATCAATTTCAAGCCCGGCAGTATCATGCCACCGAGAAAATCGGCTTCGGCCGTCAAAGCATCGATCGTGGTCGCCGTGCCGCAGGTAGCAATCACTACATTCTGCCGCGGGTACAGCGCACGCGCAGCCAGTGCCGAAGCGAAGCGGTCGCAGCCGAGTTGTGTCGGATGATCATAACAATTGCGTACCCCGGCCAACGCCGCCTGTGCGGTAAACCAGTGCGGCGTCAGCGCAGGAAAGGCTTGCCCGAGCACATCGGTCAGACGCGCTTGGATCGCACGGCCAGCCACATTGGAAATCAAGATACGCGTAACTGGGAACGCCGCCAAGGCGGCCGGCAAGCTATCGAGCTCCGCGTGTGCCAAGGAATCCATCGCCAACCACAGCGTCACCACATCAGGCTGCGCAGTCGGACTCGGGATAGCCCATTTGATACGGGTATTACCAGCGTCAATGACTAATAACATAAGTACTTTCTTAAACAGGGCGCAGCGACACATCGCCGGCCCAGACCGTCACTTGACCACTATCAGTTTGCAACACCAAGCAGCCAGCCAAATCGACCCCGAGCGCTATGCCTAGATGCAATACCCGACCATGATCGATGATCTGTACGGCTTCCTGCGCATACGCATGCAAGCGATTCCAACGTGGCAAGAACGGCGCAAAGCCTTGCAGATCAAATTGCTCGCAACTAGCAGCCAGATGGCGAATCAGTTGCGCCATCAGTGCATTTCTATCCATCCGCGCTAACCACGGGGCGTCGGCAACCGCGTTGCCAATGCGCGCTTCCAGTTCATCCGGCACGATCAAGTTCAAGCCGATACCAACGACGACCCAACTACCGCCGCCTTCAGCCTGCGTGCTTTCGATCAATATTCCGGCGAGCTTCTTTCGCTCGCGCAGCACATCATTCGGCCATTTCAATTGTACCTGCACATCGAGTTCGATCAAGGCTTCGGCCAGTGCGACCCCGATTGCCAAGGGCAAGCCTAGCAAGCCATGCACTGGTTGGCGCATACGCCAGGCCAGTGAAAAGGTCAACAATTCACCGCCCTCGCTGAGCCAACTGCGACCGGCGCGGCCGCGCCCGGCAGTTTGTTGTAATGCCAAACGTAAAACGGCAGTCTCCAGTTCGGGCAAGCGCGCCATCAAATCGGCGTTGGTCGAACCGGTACTGGCGACGACTTCTATCTGCAGCGCTCGGAACTCGCTGGGAAGCAAGGCCGCAATCGCGGCGGCATTCACGGCCACGCCTAAGGCGGCAGAAGGAACAGGAGGAGGAAATTCGGACATGGAGGACTATGTTTGAACACAAAAAAAAACGGCACCGCGAATACTGCCACGGTGCCGTCTTACTTACGTTGCTGAAAATTTCAGCAAGGCTTACGCATCACCCTCGATGTCGCTGGCGACTACTTCAGGCATAGGCGCGAAGATGGCTTTCTCAGCTTCGAGCATAGCCAAACGTTCATCGGCTTCCCAAGTTTCTTTCAACTTGCGTGCACGATGGAAGGCCAAACCGGTACCAGCAGGTATCAGACGACCGACGATGACGTTTTCTTTCAAACCGCGCAAGCCATCTTTTTTACCCATGATCGCCGCTTCCGTCAGAACCCGTGTGGTTTCTTGGAACGATGCCGCAGAGATGAAGGAATCTGTCGACAAGGAAGCCTTGGTAATACCAAGCAAGATATTTTCATATGTTGCAGGGATACCGTTGGCCGCAGCGACGCGATCATTTTCATCAAGCAATTCCGAACGCTCAACCTGTTCACCGACGATGTAGTTGGCATCACCCGGATTGACAACGACGACGCGACGCAACATCTGACGCACGATCACTTCAATGTGCTTGTCATTGATCTTCACGCCTTGCAAACGGTATACATCTTGCACTTCGTCAACGATGTAACGCGCCAAAGCTTCGATACCGAGCAAACGCAAGATATCTTGCGGATCGGCCGGGCCGTCGACAATCATCTCACCTTTGTTAACAACTTGACCATCATGAACCAAGACTTGCTTGTCCTTGGTGATCAAGAATTCATGCTTCTCGCCATCCATGTCGGTGATTTCCAGCCGTTGCTTACCCTTGGTTTCTTTACCGAAGGCAACCGTACCAGTCACTTCCGCCAGCATACCAGCGTCTTTTGGCGAACGCGCTTCAAACAACTCGGCAACCCGTGGCAAACCACCGGTAATATCACGTGTTTTTTGCGATTCGGTAGGAATACGCGCCAAGACTTCACCAACGTGCACTTGCTGGCCATCTTTGACGGTGATCAGCGCGCCGACTTGGAAGCCGATCGTTACCGCATGCTCGGTACCCGAAATCTTGACTTCTTCGCCTTGCTCATTGAGCAATTTGACTTGCGGACGCAGGGTTTTACCTGCGGCGCTGCCGCGACGTTTCGCATCGATCGCCACCAGAGTGGACAAGCCTGTCACTTCATCAACCTGCTTGGCAACCGTCACGCCTTCTTCGACATTCTCGAATTTAACGGTACCGGTGTATTCGGTAATGATAGGACGGGTCAATGGATCCCAAGTCGCCAAAGCAAAACCGGCTTTGATGACCATGCCATCTTTCACGATCAACATGGCACCGTACGGTACTTTATGACGTTCACGTTCACGACCGTGGTCGTCGGTGATCAACACTTCACCGGAACGGGAAATAACGATCTGGTCGCCCTTGCCGTTGGTAACGTAACGCATGGTGGCCGTGAAACGGATGACACCATTGGATTTCGCTTCCACCGACGAGGCCACTGCCGCACGCGACGCTGCACCACCGATATGGAAGGTACGCATAGTCAGCTGTGTACCTGGTTCACCGATCGACTGCGCCGCGATCACGCCGACTGCTTCGCCGGCATTGACCATCGAGCCGCGACCGAGATCACGACCGTAACACATGGCGCACAGGCCGTAGCGTGTATCGCAAGTCAGCGGGGTGCGGACCTTGACTTCATCGATGCCGAGGCGTTCGATTTCTTCGACCGAATTTTCATCGAGCAAAGTACCGGCTGCGTACAGTGTTTCTTGCGTTTCCGGATTGACGATGTCATTGGCCGAAACGCGACCGAGTATCAGTTCGCGCAAAGGTACATTGACTTCACCGCCTTCGACGATGGCTTTCATCGATGAACCGTTGGAAGTGCCGCAGTCATCCTCGATCACCACCAAATCTTGGGTCACATCGACCAGGCGACGCGTCAGGTAACCGGAGTTCGCGGTTTTGAGCGCGGTATCGGCCAGACCTTTCCGCGCACCATGCGTGGAAATAAAGTACTGCAACACGTTCAGACCTTCGCGGAAGTTCGCGGTGATCGGCGTTTCAATGATGGAACCATCCGGTTTCGCCATCAGACCACGCATACCGGCGAGCTGACGAATCTGCGCTGCGGAACCGCGCGCGCCGGAGTCGGCCATCATGTAAATGGCATTGAACGATTCTTGTGTGCCGACGCTGCCGTCACGACGGGTGACCGGTTCAACTTTGAGTTGTTCCATCATCGCCTTGCCGACTTCATCACCGGTCTTGCCCCAGATATCGACCACTTTATTGTAACGCTCGCCGGCAGTTACCAAACCGGACGCATATTGCTGTTCGATTTGTTTGACTTCGTGTTCGGCCGCAGCCAACAAGGTGACTTTTTGTGGCGGTACCAACATGTCATCGATACAGATAGAGATACCGGCGCGCGTCGCGAGGCGGAAACCCATTTGCATCAATTGATCGGCAAACACGACCGTGGCGCGCAGACCGCACTTACGGAACGAGGTATCGATCAGTTTCGAAATTTCTTTTTTCTTCAAGGCGCGGTTAAGCACGGTGAAGGGCAAGCCCTTAGGCAGAATTTCCGACAAAATCGCACGGCCTACCGTGGTTTCGTAACGCTTGATGGTTTTAACGAATTCGCCGGTTTCCAAATCTTTCGGGAACTCGGTAATCCGCACGGTAATCCGTGTGCTCAGTTCGACTTCCTTGTTGTCCCAGGCGCGGATCGCTTCTGACACATCAGGGAACATCATGCCTTCACCCTTACCGTTGATTTTTTCACGGGAAGCGTAGTACAGACCCAAGACGATATCTTGCGATGGAACAATCGACGGTTCGCCGTTGGATGGGAACAGAATATTGTTCGAAGCCAGCATCAGGGTGCGCGCTTCCATCTGTGCTTCAATCGACAGAGGAACGTGGACCGCCATTTGATCGCCGTCAAAGTCGGCATTGAAAGCGGCGCAGACCAGCGGATGCAGCTGAATCGCTTTACCTTCGATCAATACCGGTTCAAACGCTTGGATACCAAGACGATGCAAAGTCGGTGCGCGGTTCAACATAATCGGATGTTCGCGGATGACTTCCTCGAGAATATCCCAGACTACCGGCTCTTGAATCTCAACCAGTTTTTTCGCCGCCTTGATAGTCGTTGCCAGACCCATCAATTCCAGCTTGTTGAAAATAAACGGTTTAAACAATTCCAAAGCCATCAGTTTCGGCAAGCCGCACTGATGCAATTTCAATTGCGGGCCCACGACGATCACGGAACGACCCGAGTAATCGACGCGTTTGCCCAACAAGTTTTGACGGAAACGGCCGCCCTTACCTTTGATCATTTCAGCCAGCGATTTCAGCGGACGCTTGTTCGCGCCCGTCATGGCCTTACCACGACGACCGTTATCGAGCAGCGAATCGACGGCTTCTTGCAGCATCCGTTTTTCATTACGTGTAATGATTTCCGGTGCGCGCAATTCCATCAGACGCTTGAGACGATTGTTACGGTTGATGACGCGGCGATACAGATCGTTCAGATCGGAAGTCGCGAAACGGCCGCCATCGAGTGGCACCAAGGGACGCAATTCCGGCGGCAAGACCGGCAAGACTTCCATGATCATCCAATCCGGTTTGATGCCGGAACGTTGGAAGGCTTCCAGCACTTTGAGGCGCTTGGCGTATTTCTTGATCTTGGCTTCGGATTTCGATTCTTTCAATTCCACGCGCAGAGTTTCTGCATCGCGGTCGATATCGATAGAACGCAGCAATTCGCGGATACCTTCGGCACCCATGAAGGCAGTGAATTCGTCGCCATGTTCTTCGTATTTGGCAGCGTAATCATCTTCCGACATGATCTGGCATTTTTTCAACGGAGTCATGCCTGGATCGGTGACGACATATGCTTCAAAGTACAGTACGCGTTCAATATCGCGCAATGTCATGTCGAGCACCATACCAAGACGCGATGGCAGCGACTTGAGGAACCAGATATGGGCAGTTGGCGAAGCGAGTTCAATATGACCCATGCGCTCACGACGAACTTTGGCCAGAGTAACTTCAACGCCGCATTTTTCGCAGATCACACCGCGATGCTTGAGACGCTTGTATTTGCCGCACAAGCATTCGTAATCCTTGATAGGACCAAAAATCTTGGCGCAGAACAAGCCGTCACGTTCAGGTTTGAAAGTACGATAGTTGATGGTTTCCGGCTTTTTAACTTCGCCGTAGGACCACGAACGGATCTTGTCTGGTGATGCCAGACCGATTTTGATCGCGTCAAACTGTTCGTTCGGTTGGACTTGCTTGAATAAATCGAGCAGGGCTTTCATGGGTTCACTCCAGTAAAGCGTCGTGAAACGCTGACTTTATGGTGCTGCAACAGAAACGCTCTCGTCTGACCCTGTTCGCATCAACGGGAGAGCCAGGTCGGATGACCTTGGTTCCGCTGATACCGGGAACGAAGAACTGCTTCTAAACTGCCGGCCTAATGACCAACGCCCGAAGCGAATTCGGGCGGTGGCTGGGTACTGCTGGAGTGGCTTACGCCACCCCTTTACTTTAGTTACGTTCGAGATCGATATCGATACCGAGCGAACGGATTTCCTTGACCAGGACGTTGAACGATTCCGGCATGCCGGCATCGATCACATGGTCGCCCTTGACCAAGTTTTCATACACTTTGGTACGGCCGTTGACGTCATCCGACTTCACCGTCAACATTTCCTGCAACACATACGATGCGCCGTAAGCTTCGAGCGCCCATACTTCCATCTCACCGAAACGCTGACCACCGAACTGGGCTTTACCACCGAGCGGTTGTTGCGTGACCAGCGAGTAAGGACCGGTCGAACGGGCATGCATCTTGTCATCAACCAAATGATGCAGTTTCAAGACGTGCATGTAACCGAGCGTGACCTTGCGTTCGAAGGCTTCACCGGTACGGCCGTCAAACAGGGTGACCTGGTTTTTCGACGGTGTCATACCGAGTTGCTCAGCGATGTGATCAGGGTAAGCGAGGTCAAGCATGCGACGGATTTCACTTTCGTGAGCACCATCAAACACTGGGGTCGCAAACGGCACACCATGTTTCAAGTTGTTCGTCAATTCCAAGATTTCGGCATCGGAGAAATTGTCGAGATCTTCAGTTTTACCCGATTCGTTATAAATCTTCTTGAGGAAATCACGCAACTCTTCAATTTTTGCTTTTGCTTTGAGCATTTCACCAATGCGCAAGCCCAAACCTTTTGCCGCCCAACCCAGATGGACTTCGAGAACCTGACCAACGTTCATCCGTGAAGGAACACCCAGAGGGTTCAACACGATGTCAGCCGGGGTACCATCAGCCATGTAAGGCATGTCTTCGATAGGAACGATGCGCGAAACCACACCCTTATTACCGTGACGACCCGCCATTTTATCACCTGGCTGCAAACGGCGCTTGACTGCGAGGTAAACCTTGACCATTTTTTGTACGCCTGGCGGCAATTCATCGCCTTGCGTCAGTTTGGTGCGCTTCTCTTCAAAAGCCAGATCGAACTGATGACGCTTTTCTGCGATCGAATCTTTGATCGCGACGAGCGCAGCAGCGGCATCATCGGCTGCCAAACGAATATCAAACCAATGGTATTTATCGATGCTGGCCAGGTATTCTTTGCTCAGCTTGCTGCCTTTGCTCAGTTTAGCCGGACCGCCATCAGCGATTTTGCCATCAAGCATACGTTCGAGACGTTCGAAGGCATCGCCTTCAACGATACGCAACTGATCGTTCAAATCGAGGCGATAACGCTTCAATTCATCATCGATAATTTGTTGCGCACGCTTGTCGCGTTGTATACCTTCGCGTGTAAAGACTTGTACGTCGATGACTGTACCAACCATACCGGAAGGCACGCGCAGCGAAGTATCTTTCACGTCCGAGGCTTTTTCACCGAAAATCGCGCGCAGCAATTTTTCTTCCGGTGTCAGTTGCGTTTCGCCTTTAGGCGTTACTTTACCGACCAAGGTATCGCCGGCAGTCACTTCTGCACCGATGTACACGATACCGGATTCATCGAGACGAGCGAGCTGATTTTCAGCAAGATTCGAAATATCGCGAGTAATTTCTTCGGCGCCAAGCTTGGTATCACGTGCAACAACCGACAACTCTTCGATGTGAATCGAGGTGTAGCGATCATCAGCGACGACTTTTTCGGAGATCAAAATCGAATCTTCGAAGTTATAACCATTCCATGGCATGAAGGCAACCAACATGTTTTGGCCGAGTGCGAGTTCGCCCATATCGGTCGAAGCACCATCTGCCAACACGTCACCCTTAGCAACCACGTCGCCGACCTTGACGATAGGACGTTGGTTGATATTGGTATTCTGATTCGAACGCGTGTACTTGATCAGGTTGTAAATATCAACACCGACTTCACCAGCTTGCGCTTCAGCATCATTGACGCGAATCACGATACGACCGGCATCGATATAATCGACTTTACCGCCACGCAATGCTTGTACCGTTGTACCGGAATCGATCGCCACAGTCCGTTCAATGCCGGTACCGACGAAAGCTTTCTCAGGACGCAGACAAGGCACGGCTTGACGTTGCATGTTGGCACCCATCAAGGCACGGTTCGCATCATCATGTTCCAAGAATGGAATCAAGGAAGCCGCAACCGATACCACCTGACCAGTGGCCACGTCCATGTACTGGACACGTTCCGGCGAGACCAAGATGGTTTCGCCAGCTTGACGCGAAGAAACCAATTCATCGGTCAGCGTACCGCCTTCATTGATGGTCGCATTCGCCTGAGCGATGATGTAACGACCTTCTTCAATCGCCGACAGATAATCGATCTGTTGAGTGATCTTGCTGTCAGTAACTTTACGATACGGTGTTTCGAGGAAGCCGTATTCATTCAAACGCGCATACAAAGCCAGCGAGTTGATCAGACCAATGTTCGGTCCCTCTGGTGTTTCAATAGGGCAAACACGACCATAGTGGGTTGGATGAACGTCACGTACTTCAAAGCCGGCACGTTCACGTGTCAAACCACCAGGTCCGAGCGCAGAAATACGACGTTTATGCGTAATTTCCGACAAAGGATTGGTTTGATCCATAAACTGTGACAACTGCGAGGAACCGAAGAATTCACGGATCGCGGCAGAAATCGGCTTGGAATTGATCAAGTCATGCGGCATCAAGTTATCGGCTTCGGCTTGGCCGAGGCGTTCTTTGACGGCACGTTCAACCCGTACCAAACCGGCACGGAATTGATTCTCAGCCAATTCACCGACGCAACGTACACGACGATTACCCAAGTGATCGATATCATCGACTTCGCCGCGACCATTGCGCAGTTCTACCAAAATCTTGATCACGGCCAACACGTCTTCGTTCGACAAAGTCATGGCACCAGTCAATTCATCGCGACCAATGCGGCGATTGAATTTCATGCGACCAACAGCCGACAAATCGTAACGCTCTTCGCTGTAGAACAAACCGTTGAACAAAGCTTCGACGGAATCTTCGGTCGGTGGTTCGCCAGGACGCATCATGCGATAGATCGCCACACGTGCTGCCATCTGATCGGCCGTATCATCGGCACGCAGAGTTTGGGAAATGTAGGCACCTTGATCGAGATCGTTGGTGTACAGCGTTTGGATATCGCTGACATGCGCTTCGCGCAAACGGCCGAGCAATTCTTCGGTCAGTTCATCGTTGGCATTGGCGATGATTTCGCCGGTGTCATTATCGATGATGTTTTTAGCGATCACGCGGCCGAGCAAATAATCTTCCGGTACGGAAATATGCTTGATACCACCGGCTTCGATTTCACGCACATGCTTGGCGTTCACACGTTTGTCTTTAGCGACAATGATCTTGCCAGATTTATCAGCAATATCAAAACGTGCTACTTCACCACGCAAACGCTCAGGAACGAATTCCATTTCAGCGCCATCGTTATGCAAAGTAAAGTTATCGAAGACAAAGAAATTCGCCAAGATCTGCTCATTGTTCATGCCTATGGCACGCAACAAGATCGTGACCGGCATCTTGCGACGACGATCGATACGGAAGAACAGAATATCTTTCGGGTCGAACTCAAAATCGAGCCACGAACCACGGTAAGGAATGATACGGGCCGAGAACAAGAGCTTGCCCGAAGAATGCGTCTTGCCGCGGTCATGTTCAAAGAACACACCCGGGGAACGATGCAACTGGGAAACGATTACACGCTCGGTACCATTGACAACAAACGAACCAGTCGTCGTCATGAGCGGCAATTCGCCCATGTAGACTTCTTGTTCTTTCATTTCTTTGACGACCGGCTTGGTTGGCGATTCTTTATCCAGAATCACCAGACGTACTTTCGCACGCAATGGCGAAGCATAGGTCAAACCGCGCAATTGGCATTCCTTGACGTCAAAAGCAGGATCGCCTAAAACGTAAGATAAGAATTCCAGGCGTGCAAATCCATTGTGCGAAACAATAGGGAAAATCGATGTGAAAGCAGACTGCAAGCCTTCATTTTTACGGTTGGCCGGCGTTCTTTCTTCTTGCAAAAAGCTTTGATACGACTCGATTTGAGTCGCCAACAAGAACGGAACGTTGTGGACGTTGGCGCGTTTCGCAAAAGATTTACGAATACGCTTCTTCTCAGTAAATGAGTAGTGCATGGACACTCCGTGAGTGACAAGGAAGGATGGAGAATTCAGAATTCCTGTCACAAATTAATCAACTCTGCGACAAAAAACCTCAAGTCTCAGCCCTCGGTCTTATCTTGATAAACAGCTCAACAACCCGAAACGACGTAGTAACGGCAAAGAGCCAAAGAGGAACCCTCTCTTGCGAGAGGATTCCTGCCTTTGACTGTGGCCAATCCGAAGATTGGCCGTGCTATCGTATTACTTGATTTCAGCTTTAGCGCCGGCTTCTTCAAGTTTTTTCTTCGCAGCATCAGCATCCGCTTTGGAAACGGCTTCTTTAACTGTTTTTGGTGCACCGTCAACAACGTCTTTGGCTTCTTTCAAGCCCAGACCTGTCAATTCACGCACTGCTTTAATCACGCCAACTTTGTTTGCGCCGATTTCAGTCAGGATAACGTTGAATTCAGTTTGCTCTTCAACTGCAGCAGCAGGACCAGCAGCTGGGCCGGAAGACATTGCAGCAGCGGAAACACCAAATTTTTCTTCGAAAGCTTTAACCAGGTCGTTCAGGTCCATTACGGACATCGCGCCTACGGCTTCCAGGATATCGTCTTTGCTAATTGCCATTTGAAACTCCAATTAATTAATTACATTGATACGGTATTTGACGGAAAAAATCTTATTCAGCGGCAACGTCAGCTGCTGCAACTACTTCAGCAACTTCTGCAACGTCAGCAACTTCTGCTGCCGGTGCTGCTGGCGATTCAGATTCTTTCTTCGCGGAAAGAGCTGCCAATGCACGAGCGAAGCCAGATACAGGAGCCTGCATCATGCCCAACACTTGTGCCAACAGAACTTCACGACTAGGAATGCTTGCCAATGCGATAACGCCAGCTTTATCCAGCGACTTACCTGCATAGTTACCTGCTTTAACAACCAGTTTGTCATTGCTTTTTGCAAAGTCTTGAACGACTTTAGCAGCAGCAACAGCATCGACCGAGATCGCATAGATCAACGGACCGGTCATTTCAGAAGCGAGGCTCGCAAATACAGTTCCCTCTACAGCGCGACGTGCGAGTGTGTTTTTCAACACGCGCATGTAAACGCCTTGAGCACGTGCGCTAGCACGTAATTGCGTCAAATGACCGACCTGGATGCCACGATATTCAGCCACGACGATAGTCTGAGCAGTTGCTACTTTTGCAGAGACTTCAGCGACAACGGCTTTTTTGTCATTCAGATTGAGACTCACGGTCAACCTCCATTAATGATACTCAGTCGGCACACCGGAATGATGTGCTTCCCTCATATCGTTTCGAACACGGCGTCCGAAGTTAGGAGTTTCACTGGCGGGCCAGTATTCACTACAAAACTTGTTCGGGTACACCATCTGCGTTGGGTACTGTCGATTGCTCTCCAGTTGTTTAACTGCTCACGAATGAACAGCCCCACGGTCTTTGACACTCCGTTTGCCGCCATGATGCCAGCAACAAACGGCCCAAAGATGCGCCTACCACAAGGTGACAGGACTTGATTCTTACAGCTTAAGCCAGGTTACCGTGATCAACACGTACGCCTGCACCCATCGTCGATGAGATAGAGACTTTACGCAGATACACGCCTTTGCTTGAGGCTGGTTTTGCTTTGTTCAATGCTTCGATCAAGGCCACCAGATTCGATTTCAAATCGCCATCAGCGAAGGATTTGCGACCGATTGTGGTGTGGATGATACCTGCTTTATCTGTACGATACTGAACTTGACCGGCTTTGGCATTTTTAACTGCTGTAGCGACGTCAGGAGTAACAGTACCGACTTTCGGATTTGGCATCAAACCGCGTGGGCCGAGGATCTGACCCAGGGTACCGACGATACGCATGGTGTCAGGCGAGGCGATGACGACGTCAAACGGCATGTCGCCGGCTTTGATGCGCTCAGCCAAATCTTCCATACCAACGATATCAGCACCGGCAGCTTTCGCTTCTTCAGCTTTTGCACCTTGTGCAAAAACCGCTACGCGTACCGATTTACCTGTACCAGCTGGCAAAACAACAGCGCCACGAACGACTTGATCAGATTTCTTAGGATCAACACCGAGTTGTACCGATACGTCGATCGATTCATTGAATTTTGCTGTAGCACATTCTTTGATCAAAGCGATAGCATTGTCAAATGGATATACTTTCAAACGGTCAACTTTAGTTGCCAGCAATTTTGCTTTTTTAGATAACTTAGCCATTACAGACCCTCTACCGTGATGCCCATCGAGCGAGCGGAACCGGCGATTGTACGCACTGCAGCGTCCATATCGGCGGCTGTCAAATCAGCGCGTTTAACGGTCGCGATTTCTTCAGCTTGAGCACGAGTGATGGAACCGACTTTGTCAGTATGTGGCTTTGGTGAACCTTTAGTGATACCGGCTGCTTTTTTGATCATGTAAGTTGCAGGAGGCGTCTTCATCACGAATGTGAAAGACTTGTCCGCAAATGCTGTGATCACAACAGGAATAGGCATACCTGGCTCAACACCTTGAGTCTGCGCATTGAAAGCTTTGCAGAATTCCATGATGTTCAGACCACGTTGACCCAAAGCAGGGCCAATCGGTGGGGATGGGTTTGCTTTACCAGCTGGCACTTGCAGCTTGATAAAACCAATGATTTTCTTTGCCATGTTTGGCTCCTTCATGAATTGAGTAGTAGCGCCTCGTCGATATGATCGGCCAGGCTCCTCTTTACTGCTATCTCAGTTTCAGAGAAATTGCTTTCTCTCCGTACTGAACAACGAAAACTTAGACTTTTTCGACCTGCGCGAAATCGAGCTCAACCGGGGTAGCACGACCAAAGATTGTTACTGTCACACGCACTTTTGATTTCTCGTAATTGACTTCTTCAACATTGCCGTTGAAATCAGTGAACGGACCTTCTTTGATGCGTACCACTTCGCCAACTTCGTAAAGCACTTTCGGCCGTGGCTTTTCTACGCCATCTTGCATTTGCTGCAGAATCTTATCGATTTCATGCTGCGGAATCGGCGATGGCTTGTTCGACTTACCGCCGATGAAACCGGTAACTTTGCTGGTGTTTTTTACCAAATGCCAAGTGTCATCAGTCATATCCATCTCGACAAACACATAGCTTGGGAACAAGCGGCGCTCAGTGACAGCTTTGCGGCCGTTACGAACTTCAATCACTTCTTCCGTCGGCACCAGAATACGACCGAACAAATCTTGCATCTCAGCACGATCAATACGCTCTACCAGAGCGCGATGTACACTTTTTTCCATACCGGAATAAGCGTGTACGGCATACCATTTTTTAGTACTTTTAGGTACAGACACCTCTGGCGCTGTACCTTGTTCGTTTTCCTGAATGTTCTCGCTCATTATTTTTTCCATCCGAGGATTACGTCATATAACACAAACTCGAGGAGCTTATCTGCCCCCCAGAGAAAGATTGCCATAACAAGAACAAAACCGAATACCACGGCTGTGATCTGAGTAGCTTCTTTACGTGTAGGCCAAACAACCTTTTTCGTTTCACGAACAGATTCTTTGGCGAATTCAACAAAATTTTTGCCCATGTCCGAGATTGCAACCAAACCAACGGCAACCAACAAACCTGCCAGCAATGCGGCGACACGGATCAATGTAGACTGCCCGGCGAGAATATAAAAAGCAGCGATTCCAATAAGCATAGCAGCCACTGCCAGAATGACTTTGTACTTGTCATTGGAAGTACTGACTGTTTGAACGGAATGATTAGACATACTTGTTTACTTTCGGTGCCCTGCGGCCTTGATGGTGGCAGGGGCGGTAGGAATCGAACCTACAACCTTCGGTTTTGGAGACCGACGCTCTGCCAATTGAGCTACACCCCTACTGCTTAGAACCACTTGAAGAATGCGATGACTTTGGCCAGTCACCGCATTATTTCCTAACTATTACTCAATAATTTTTGCAACAACACCAGCACCAACAGTACGACCACCTTCACGGATAGCGAAGCGCAAGCCTTCTTCCATCGCAATCGGGTTGATCAATTTTACTGTGATCGACACGTTGTCGCCTGGCATAACCATTTCTTTATCCGCTGGCAACTCGATCGAACCAGTGACGTCCGTAGTACGGAAGTAGAACTGTGGACGATAGTTGTTGAAGAATGGTGTATGACGGCCGCCTTCATCTTTCGACAGGACATAGATCTCGCCTGTGAAATGCGCATGCGGTTTGATCGAACCTGGTTTTGCCAACACTTGACCACGTTGGATATCTTCACGCTTAGTACCGCGCAACAGAACACCGACGTTATCGCCAGCTTGACCTTGGTCGAGCAATTTACGGAACATTTCAACGCCAGTACAAGTTGTCTTGACCGTGTCTTTGATACCGATGATTTCGATTTCTTCGCCGACTTTAACGATACCGCGTTCGATACGACCGGTTACCACTGTACCGCGACCGGAGATCGAGAATACATCTTCCACTGGCAACAAGAAGGCGCCGTCGATAGCACGTTCCGGTGTAGGGATGTAAGTATCGAGTGCATTCGCCAATTTCATGATGGCTTCTTCGCCCAATGGGCCCGTGTCGCCTTCGAGTGCCAATTTAGCCGAACCTTGGATGATAGGCACGTCGTCGCCTGGGAAGTCATACTTCACCAGTAACTCGCGCACTTCCATCTCTACCAATTCGAGCAATTCTGCATCATCAACCATGTCGCATTTGTTCAGGAATACGATGATGTATGGAACGCCAACTTGACGAGCCAACAAGATGTGTTCGCGTGTTTGTGGCATAGGACCATCAGCTGCCGAACAAACCAAGATCGCGCCATCCATCTGTGCCGCGCCGGTGATCATGTTTTTAACATAATCGGCATGGCCTGGGCAATCAACGTGCGCATAGTGACGCGCAGCTGTTTCGTATTCGACGTGAGCAGTATTGATCGTAATACCGCGTGCTTTTTCTTCCGGTGCTGCATCGATCTGGTCGTAGGCTTTCGCTTCGCCGCCGAATTTTTTCGACAAGACGGTGGCAATCGCTGCTGTCAGTGTAGTTTTACCGTGATCAACGTGACCAATTGTGCCGACGTTGACGTGCGGCTTGGTGCGTTCGAACTTACCTTTTGCCATTTTGGACTCCTAACGATTTTGATGAGAATACTCAGGCACGCGCCCGACGACTTCAGACTTTTGAATACACCAGCTCTATTTTGGTGCCCTTGACGTGGATTGAACACGTGGCCTCTCCCTTACCAAGGGAGTGCTCTACCACTGAGCTACAAGGGCATATACTACACACATTAATCGTGCAAAATAAGACTGGAGCGGGTGAAGGGAATCGAACCCTCGTCATAAGCTTGGAAGGCTTCAGCTCTACCATTGAGCTACACCCGCAGGGGCCACCACTTCAGCCGTTACTTATTAAAAAAATTCTTTCCTATGGTGGAGGGGGCTGGATTCGAACCAGCGTACTCAGAGAGAACAGATTTACAGTCTGTCGCCTTTAACCACTCGGCCACCCCTCCGTAGGGAACCCCGAACTATAGAGATCAAAGGCTTCAGTGTCAAGCACTAAATGTGAAAACACGGCAAAAAGTGCAGTGATGCTCCTGCGCAATCTTAATTTTTCGCGTGCGCTAACTGGAACGACTCGACCCCTTCAAATTTTTGCAGATCCGCTGACAGGGCGGTTATCGAGCGTGCGAGCTTTTTATCGGCGGCAATCGCGACGAAGCGCCATTCATCCGCACCGTTGGTGTGGATAATGAACAACGTGCCGCTCATGATGTCGTAGCCGCGTTCGCGTGCTTTGGCACTGAGATAGCCCTCTTGCGGCGCAAAACCAGGCTTAAAGCGCAAAGTAATGGCAATCGCTGCGCGCGATGGCAGCCAGGCTTCCAGTTTCTGCACCAACACCATACAGGCGGCCGACAGCAAAGCCAACAAGATCGCCGCCGCATAAAAACCGACTCCAACCATGATGCCGATGGCCGACGAAGCCCATAGCGAAGCAGCGGTAGTCAGGCCACTGATCGTAAAACCATCTTTCATAATGACCCCGGCCCCAAGAAAGCCGACGCCGGTGACTATCCCTTGCATGACCCGGGTCGGATCGAGGTTGACCGGGTGTAAAGCGCGCCCACCGTACCAAAAATCCGGGTAACCGGCGATCACAACCAAGGCCGCCGAGGCCATGCAGACCAGACCATAGGTGCGCATGCCGGCGGCGCGGCCATGGTAAAAACGTTCATAACCGACTACAAAGCCAAGCAACATCGCGCCGGCCAAGTTGAGAAAAATGATGATATTGGCATTTAACTCTTCGACTGACCAAAACACCATGAAATGGCTGAAAAACGCACTCATACGGACACCCTTGCTGACTTATGTTTTTGCAATTATAACAATATAAACTAAATTTGCGTCAATTACTCTACGGCGCACCAAGCTGCCCCGCTGGCAAGTAGCTTTTCCTACATCATGATGCGGTATAATGCGCGCTCTCTGAGCGGCCCGCCACATGCGAGGCCGACCGGCCCTGCGACGCTGGCCGTCAGCCCTACTGCCGGTCCCGCGAAAATACCATCATGGAAGCCTTCCTCGTTTCAGTCTTAGCCATCACCATCGGTGAAATCGGCGACAAAACCCAGTTGCTGGCCTTATTGCTGGCGGCACGTTACAAAAAGCCGCTGCCCATCATACTCGGCATTCTGGTCGCGACGCTGGCCAATCACCTCTTGGCCGGCCTGTTCGGGCAATGGGTTGCCAGCCATGTGCCGGCACATATCTTACGCTGGGCGCTGGGACTGTCTTTCCTTGGCATTGCCGCCTGGACGCTCAAACCCGACGATATCGACGCTACCGGCATCAATGAAAGCCGTTACGGCGTCTTCATGCTCACGGTGGCGAGTTTCTTCATCGCCGAAATCGGCGACAAGACCCAACTCGCCACCGTCGCGTTGGCGGCCAAGTACAGCAATCTCGCCATGGTCATCGCCGGCAGCACGCTGGGCATGCTCATCGCCGATGTGCCGGCGGTGTTTCTCGGTAAGATCGCGGCACCGAATTTCCCCTTCAAATTAGTCCGCATCGTCGCCGCCACCCTGTTTGCCGTGCTCGGCATCTTGGTGCTGAGCGGCGTCGGAGCCGCTTTCGCTTGAACCTCAGCGAACCGGATAGCCAGAGCGCCGCAAGCTCTACCGTCACTATTCAAGAAAGTACACAAGCATGAGTCAATTCAAACTTGCCGCCGGCAGCACCGTTAAATTCGGCGCTATTTCGACCGAACTCTATCCACTGTTACGCAACGGCATCCCCGGTAACCGACCCGGCCATGTGTTTGCCGACGCCGATCAAAGCGCCGTCGATGGCGTTGCCATCGGCGAGTTGATGGCGTACTTCTCAGCCTGCGCCGGTTTTTGTCGCAATACCGGTGAGCTGCATCAGCGCTATCCGGAGACGATGGGCCAATTCGTAACTGCCTTGCAAGAGCATCGCGGCGACAAGCCACAATTTCCTGAACTCGAAGAAATTGCCCAGCAAGTCGGTTTGCCTATCGTGGTGGAGATGGTGCTTGAGGAAGATTGCGAATTGCAAGCCGATGCGCACTTTGTCAGTACCGAGCAAGCCGAAAGAAGTTGGAAATTATGGCGTAGCGGTACTTTGCAGCGCGCCGGCGGCATTCCACCCAGCTGGATCAAACAGTTCTACTTTCCACGCCTGCTCGATTACCGCGATGTCAGTGCGGCGCGCAATCCACGCAGCTTGGAACAAACGACTGACACCGCCTTAATGGTCGGCGGTTTGATGCAAAATTGGCATAAAGATACGCCAGGAGATTTGTTGGCAGCTTTCCGGAAACAATATGGCCGCATCAATTTCTCTCAGCGCAGCAATATGGATGAGACGGCACTCGAACGTTTTTTCAACCTCAATGCGCTGATCGACCCGGCGACGCGCTTGCTCAATCAAATGACGATCTGGCAAGATGTTCACGCTTTGGCGAAGAAACAAGGTTTGAGCTTGGGCAGTGCGGATTAACTTACTTTCGCCCCTCATTATTTTCAGAAAATTCCTACATCGATAGCGCTTCACACCGCACGGCTCTTTATGGTATTTTTTATCTGTCTCTCGGTTTACTGCATGCGAGTTGGACAGAGAAATGGCCGACGACAGCATTTCCCAGCTGTCTTCTTAGTACTTGTTACTATCCTTTCGATATCCTATGTTCACTCTGATTGATATATTGGAGAATTCAATATGACTCAAACCTCAAATTTGTATCAGCCCGGCATACAAGAAATGACGACTCAGGAAATAGAGCAGGTATCGGGTGGGATAGTCCCAATGTTGGCGTTTGCTTACGGATTCGGATCAGGTGCGGCAGCAGCGGCTGTCGGTCTTTGGCTGTCAAAATAAACCCTCGATCACATCTTATTTTTTAGCGGCTCCTCATCATGAGTTCCAAACAAACACCCGATAAGCTTTTTTTCGCTTTTTCCAATGGGTTTCTATTTGGTGCCACGCTTGCGGCACTAGTGATCTACTGCTTCTTTCGATAAGTAATTTTTTGAAAGGCGCTCGCTGATCCAATGCATCAATCGGATCAGTGAGCGCTCCCGAAACGGGGCATTCGATCCGATTTCGCAGGCTGCAGGATTAAGAATCAACATCAGGTTCTCGCCGAGAGTCTATGTTGACTCAGCCACGCAGCATGGCCGCTTGCAACTGACTTTTCAGCGTTTTGATCAAGGCAGTTTCATCGGGCGAGACACCTTCGTCGGCGCAGACGGCGCGATCGGCATAGAACAAGCCCAGCGGTTTTTTTTGTATCACCAAGGGTAAGATGATGAAGCTGTGCACATCGGGCATGCTTTCCTGGTACCAGGCCGGCAACAGGCTACGTATTTTTGCGGTCTGGGCATCGGCGATCATGACATCGACATTGTTTGTCATCGACAGGTGAAACAAATCGGCTTCATGCTTAACTGGAAAGTGAAAATGTTTTTGTCGCTGCGCGTACTGTTCACCGACCGCCACTCTGGCCACGTAACGGTTGCTGCTCAAATCGCGCAGACACACGGTGGCAAAGCGAAATCCCATGGCTGAGTAGAGCGTTTCAAGTACCAACAAGATCAAATCATTGAGTTTCAGTTCTTCCGAAGCCAGCATCTGCGTCACATCCTGCACGCCGGCGAGCAGTAACTCGCGCGCATTGCGTGGTTTGCCACTGGGATAGCGCTCCGATTCTTGTGACGGCAAGACATCCTCGGTGCGCAGTAAAAACTCACTCGGTATGCCGTTTTGGCCACTGCTCTGCGTCGCTTCACCATGCAAGGGTGGCAGCGCCAAGTCCATGCTTTTGGCCATTTGCCGGGTCTCGCTGTCGACCTGCATGAGCATATTGGTCAATAGGCTGCGGTCGAGCTCCAGGCCTTTGCCATAACGCTGTAATATCGCCTCCACTTGGCCATGCTCGTGCTGTTTGCCCGATAAAATCAGGGTCGCCAGGGTATCGGCAAAACTGGCGACTTGCTTGAGCCAATCTATCCTGTGCACCGGCTTTTTCAATTCAGCATGGGGCAGCGGGGCCAAGGACTGAATGATGGCTTCGGGAATTTTCCATTCTTGCAAAGCCATTTCACCGAAGCGCTCAAAACTGCAGCCCAGCAAGGTCGCGGCCGCCTCGGGCAAGCTGACTTGAGCACTGTCTGCGAGTGCGACAATGCGGCCGTACAGCGCATGATCGTAAGAGGCAATCAAGACCCGTCCAATATTTTTGAATAAGGCCGCAACGGCCGCCTCTTCGGCATTTTGGAATTTCCCACGTTGCGCCATCTGACGGCCAATGATGCTGGCACACAAAGAATGGATCAATTCTTTACGCACATGGCCAGCTTGCGCCTTGTTTTTAAAACAATCGACCAACAACATCGCCATGGCGCTGGCTTTGACGGTATCGAAACCGAGCAAGAAGATCGAGCGCGACACGGTCGTCACCGCGCTGCCAGCGCTGGCGCGGTATTGAACGGTATTCGAGAGACGCAGAATTTTTTGCGTAAGTGCCACATCCGACAACACGAAATGCGCCAAGCGTGCCACCGAATCTTCGCCCGACGAGGTGATCTGCAAGACTTGCGCAATGGCTACCCCGAGCGAGGGTAAATCCGTTTCGTCGTTGATTTTACGCAGCAAAGCCTCACGCGGCGATTCCGCTGCGTGAAAAATAGGAAACGACATGTCAGGATTGGCCATTATTGTGGTCTTTTCGCCTATCAGAGTCAGGGTAAGCTCAGGATCAGAGTTTCTGTTGACGCGTTGCGCTCATCCCATATTTTTTCTGCAAATCATCATACAAACCGCGAATCGCTTTCAAGCGTGGATTCATCGGATCAAGCCGACGCCCAGCTTCGATCAGTACTCTGGCTTGTTCACCGATAGTGCTGTCCCAACCGAGATTTTCCAGGCACTTCAAGGCTGCCAAAGCGGCATTCATCACCACCTGCGGGTTATCCGGTGACTTGCGCGCAGCGGCAAACATCAAATCGACCGAGCCGCGGAAATCGCCCTGCTTGGCCTTTTGCACACCCATCGCCACCAAATCCATCACCTCTTTCTGGCTGCGATGCGCCAGGTCCTTGGCCATTTGGCCCTTGCCCGCTTTTTCAAACACATCCATGGCGCGGCTCATGACGGCCTGATTGCTGGCGTTCTTCATGACGCCGAGGACGATGTCGGAAGCGTGCTCTTCTTTATTATTTTCCAAACAACTTCTGGCCAGACCGAGTTTGGCACCGGTCGACAAGCCTACATCTTCTCGTGCCGCTTCGACCGCGACATTGAGTTCATCACTCAAGCGCACATCGCCCGTTTTGGCGTGCACCATGGCGCTTGAAATGGCGCGACAGGCGGCGGTCTTTTTCAAGCCGACCATGTTCTTTTCCATGTCGCGTATCACCGATTTGGCTTGCTCAGTATCGCCCTTTTTGACCAAGGCATCGACCAAATTCATATGATCTTCGGGGTCGCGGAACTCAGAGAACTTAGCTTTAGTGACAACTTTTTTAAATGCCGTTTCGGCTCCGGCAAGATCTCCCGTTTCCATCGCGAGTCGGCCTAAATTGCGCAAACGCCGCACCGCATGCGGTGACACGGCAACCGCCGTATCGAGTACCACTTTCGCTTCCGGCAACTCACCGATGGCTTCATGGGTTTTCGCCAGCCAATCGTAGGCATCCATGAATTTATTATTCTCGGCCACCAAATTTTTGAGTATTGCTTCGGCTTCTTGATATTTGCCTTGCATGAACAGGGTTTTCGCCAAGCCCAGACGCGCCCAAGCCACGGCTTTCATCTCAAATAACAGCACATAGAGCGCTTCGGCTTCGCTCGCTTCACCTAACACCACATGCAATTCGGCGCGCAAGCGCATGAAGTCGATCGCATAGCGCGGATATTCGCGCTCGCCGTGATGACAGGCGGTAATCGCTTCGCTGACCGCGCCGGTCTCCATGAGCGCATAGACTTCGACGAAGGCCTTGCGCTTCTCGATCGCACGAATCACGCGCTCAAGCAGCATGTCCGCGGTAAATGGCTTAAGCAAGTAATCGGAAGGTGCCAATTCGGCTGCGCTGACGACTTTGGCATACGAACGCTCGGCTGTCACCATGATGAAAATGGTCGACAAGGGTGAGAGCTTGTGATGACGCATGTCTTCGAGCAATTGCTGACCATCTTGACCAACGCCGAGGTCATACTCACATAAAATCAAATCAAATACTTTGGACTGTATGGTCCGTACAGCTGTTCCGGCAGTCAACGAATGTTCGATTTTCGTGATGCCGCATAAATTGAGCATATTGTGCAAACTGACCCGCATGCCCTGATGCGGTTCAATGAGCAATGCCCGAATGTCGCTGAGTTCGCTCATGTCACCCTTTTCTGTTTTTGTCTGTGTCGGCAGTTGGACCGCCTTAACACCATGTCATTATATTAAAGTGATAGAGAATAAGCGTGAATACTTTCTTTGATGCAGCATAGATGAAACACTATCGTCACTATTTAAAGAATCGGGCTAACAATAAGCACAGCAGAGAAATCACTATCGTCGATGCCAAGGGTAAGGAAAACGACCGACCAAACCAGCGCCAGCGCAAATCGCCCGGCAAACGGCCCAAACCGAATTTCCCTAACCAAGGTAAGGCGTGCGATAAAACGACCAGCACCAGCATGATCGTCAGCGTCCAACGTAACATCAATGGCATCCTTTCCGGCTCAAAGGCGATGACAACGGTCATGCCGCAATAAGCCGACCGGCACGTCGATGCCCGTCCCGACGATCAGCGCTTTGAATAACTCACCCATTTCTGCCGGCGAGACCAGTTTTTGCAAGGCATTCGCTTGCGGCAAATAGCGCAGGCTTTCTTGCGCATCTGTACGCGCCAACAAATCGGCGATACCGGATTCGAGCAACAAGGCAGCTTGGCTGGTATAACTGAGCAATTCTAAGCCCGCCTCCAAGGCGGCACGTGCGATCGCGCTGAAATCGACGTGCGCGGTGATATCTTGCAAACCCGGATAATAGAAGGGATCAGGGTGGGCGTGATGGCGATAATGACACATCAGGCTGCCTTCATTGCGTTGAGGATGATAATACTCATGCGCTGGGAAACCGTAGTCTATCCACAGCGCCGCGCCGCCTAAACCGGTTTCGGCCCGGCCGGCGCACAACATCTGGGCCACGCTGTGCATGAAGCCTATGGCTTGCGTATGCACTTCCGTGACGTAGCCTTCGGGTAACAGGTCGGCTGCGGGAATCTGTTGCGCTAATTGCAAGCCATTGCCACGCGCACGGTAAATCAAGCGCGTCGCATCGGCACTCTCGGCTACGCCGAGTTCGTGCCAGCCCTCGGTGGTCTTGAGCAGCAAGTCGACCGGCATGGCATCGAGCACTTCATTACCGAGTACCAAACCGGAAAAAGCTGGCGGCATTTGCTGCAGCCATTGCACTTGCGGATAGTCTTTGAGTAAATCTTCCTGACGCGCACGCAATTCGCCGGACAATTCCACGATAAAATAGCGCTCTATCGTGATGCCCGACAAGTGACATTCAATTAAGAAGTCGCGCGCCAGCTTGCCGCTGCCAGCACCGAACTCCATGACTTGCGGCTGAGTTTGCGCCAAGATCGGTGCGGCCAAAGTAGCCAAGGCCGCAGCGAAGAGCGGCGACATTTCCGGTGCCGTTGTAAAATCGCCGTCTTTACCCAGTTTCGTCGCGCCGCCGCTGTAATAACCCAAATCGGGTGCATACAAGGCCAATTCCATATAACGTGAAAAGGGGATGGAACCCGCAGCAGCGCGGATTTCTTCGATGATTACTTGTTGCAAGGCTTGCGATGCAGCCAATGCATCGGACGCCGGCAGGGGCAGAGATAATTTTTGCATACCGGCATTGTATAAAAAACCCAGCAAACTCAGTAAAGAATTTCCATGACACAGTTCATTGCCGGCGACCGACGTGTCGCCCTTGTTACCGGCGCGGCACGCCGCATCGGGCGCCACATCGCACTCACTCTGGCCGCGCAAGGCTGGGACATCATCGTCCATTTCGGCCAATCGGCCGGCGCGGCCGCACAAGTGGTGGCCGAACTCGAGGCGCTCGGTGCCCGCGCCTGCGCGCTCGGCGCCGATCTGGCCGACGAAACGGCGACGCGGGCACTGTTCGAGCGCGCCCATCAAGTGTGGGGGCGCATCGATTGCATCGTCAATAACGCCGCCTTGTTTGAAGAAGACCGCGCCGACAGTTTCAGCCACGCTTGCCTTGATCGCCATATGCACGCCAACCTGGCCGCCCCGCTGTTACTGGCGCAAGCACTGTATGCCGCCACCCCAGTTGGGCAGCAGGCATGTGTGATCAATTTGCTCGATCAGAAACTGTATAATCTTAATCCTGATTTTCTGTCGTATACGCTGTCAAAAGCGGCGCTGCAATGTGCTACGACCGTATTGGCGCAAGCCTTGGCACCGCGCGTGCGCGTGGTCGGGGTGGCACCTGGCATCACCATGGTGTCTGGCCATCAAAGTGAGGCTGATTTTGAACACGCCCACCAAGTTACGCCCTTAGGACGTTCGAGTAGCCCCGACGACATTGCCCAGACCGTCTGTTTTATCGCCGCTTGCCCGGCCATTACCGGTACCACCATCGTCGTCGATGGCGGCCAGCACCTTATTGCTTTGCAGCGCGATGTGATGTTTCTCGCTACTGCCCCCGACTCACCCCTTACTTCTCACTGATCGAGCCCCCTATGTTATCCGTACTACATCATCCACAACTCGCCAATTGCCGTCGTCTGTTCTTACGCAACTATGAAATCTCCATCAATATTGGTGTACACGAATTCGAAAAGCGCGGCGAACAGCGCGTGCTCATCAATATCGATTTGTATATTCCATTGGCCCTGTCGACTCCGCGTGAAGATCAGCTCGATGAAGTAGTCGACTACGATTTCATGCGCTCATCGATTGCCCAGCGCGTAGCCCAAGGCCATATTCATTTGCAAGAAACCCTGTGCGACGATGTCGCCCGCATCATGCTGGCCCACCCGCGCGCGCGTGCCGTCTGTGTCTCGACCATGAAGCCCGATGTGTATCCCGATTGCGAAGGCGTCGGCGTGGAAGTATTTCAAATCAAGAATGAAGCCTGAGTTTAGATATGCAAGCAAGCAACGAAACCGTCAGCGCGCCCGTCGATGTGGGCGTGACTGGCAAATCGCAGGAAAAAATCACCTACGAAAACAACAAACTGCACAAGCGTTTGTGCCGCCAAGTCGGCCAAGCGATCGGTGATTTTAATATGATAGAAGACGGCGACCGCGTCATGGTCTGTCTGTCGGGCGGCAAGGATAGCTATGCGCTGCTCGATGTCTTAATGACGCTGCGTCAGCGCGCACCGATCAATTTCGACATCATCGCGGTCAACCTGGATCAAAAGCAACCGAATTTTCCGGCCGATATACTACCGGCGTATTTGGAAAAGTTAGGCGTCGCCTACCATATCGAAAATCAAGATACTTACAGCATCGTCAAGCGGCTTATCCCGGAAGGCAAAACCACTTGCTCCTTGTGTTCACGCCTGCGCCGCGGCATTCTGTACCGCGTCGCCGATGAACTCGGGGCGAATAAGATCGCGCTCGGCCATCACCGAGATGATATCTTGGAAACGTTTTTCTTGAATATGTTTTTTGGCGGAAAACTCAAGGGCATGCCGGCCAAACTGCAGTCGGATGACGGCAAGCACATTGTTATTCGTCCAATGGCGTATGTGAAAGAAGCCGATACCGAACGCTATGCCGAGGTCAAGCAATTCCCTATCATCCCCTGCGATTTATGCGGTTCACAGGAAAATCTGCAGCGCAAGCAAATCAAGGGTTTGATGCGCGAATGGGACAAGAAATTCCCCGGTCGCGTCGACAGTATTTTTTCAGCGCTCTCCACCGTGGTGCCTTCGCACTTGATGGATAAAGATTTATTCAATTTCCGCGAACTCAGCATCGACGGTCAGCCGCGCCTCGATGGCGATATCGCCTTTGATGATGAGCCGTGCGCCACGCCGAGCACGAGCGGCACGGTGATTAACTTGCATCTTGAGAGTGATTAAGACTGAGCGGGCGGCGCTTGAATACCAAGGGAAGCGAGCGCCGATGCACGGCCTCAGGACTTACGTACATCCTTTTGCATCGCTTCGCGCAGAATGCTGTTCATTCGGGTCTGATAACCCTTGCCTTGGCTCTTGAGCCAAGCCAGCACGTCGGCATCCAATCTGACCGTCAGGGGCTTTTTAATGGCTTTGTAGAAGCGTCCCTGTACGGCGTTGGCCCACGCTACGTCGCTCAGTACCGGAATGTCGTTGCAGTCGATAGCGTCGTCGGGCAAGGCGGCTAAGACGGCCAGTTCAGCGCGTTGTTCTTGGCTTAAAGTTGGCAAGTGAGCGTGTTCATATCTCATCGTTTTCATCGTACCGTCTCTCCTGTTTCGTCGGTTTGCGTGCTGAAATGATGCGCACTGTTTCGCTTATGCCATCATCACAGCTCAGCGTGTGTTCCACGAGAAGCAACAAACACCCTTCGACCATGCCTAAGGTTTGCCAGGGAAGCGCAGATTTAATCGCAGTGGAATTGGCCGTTGCCAATGAGGATGCAATGCAAGGCGCCTTTCGCTGTCAATAGTCGACTATTGACAGCGAAAGGCAACGCAGCAGTGCGCCTCAGTGGCAGCGGACAAACCGCTTGGATTAAATCTGCGCTTCCCTGGCGTTGTTCTCCGTGCTCAATGCGGTCGGGAACAGATACGGCCAACGGGTCAAAAAAAACCTGCGCCGCGACCTGAAATAACACACCGTGCTTGTGATAGTTACGGGCGGCTTTTGCTTCGTCCCATTCAAATATTTTGTACATACAATCTTACACTACATTTGATTTTTTGTTTTGCTTTCACAAAGCAGGAAACCCAAACTTACGCCTACTCCGCCGAGGAGAAACCGGCCGCAGCTTTCACCGTGCGGCCGTTGACTGTTGACGCTGCGTTCAGACTTCTCGTGCCGGCAACAAAGTGCCACGCACTTCACCGAAACCGATGCGCGGGCAGCCTTCTTTACTGGCCCAAGCACGCATGATGACGGTATCGCCGTCGGCCAAGAAAACGCGTTGCTCGCCATTGCTCAGTTGCAGGGTTTTTTTGCCGCCTTCGGACAGTTCCAGCAGCGAGCCGGCCTCTTCAGGCAGCGGCCCGGACTGGGTGCCGGAGCCGAGTAAATCGCCGGAATTGAGGTTGCAGCCATTAACAGTGTGATGTGCGACCAATTGTGACACGGTCCAATACGAATGTTTGAAATTCGATACCGACAAGCGTTCGGCCGGCTGGCCATCGGCGCGCATGGTTTCTGTCTGCAGTAATACTTCGAGCGCGACATCAAAGGCACCGCCGCTGCGCAGCGCGTCTGATTCCAGATACGGCAAAGGTTGTGGGTCGGCCGCGTCACGCGTCCACGCCTGGCGATACGGCAACAGGGCTTCGAGCGTGACAATCCAAGGTGAGATGGTCGAGGCGAAATTTTTTGCCAAGAATGGACCCAAGGGTTGATATTCCCAGGCTTGCACATCGCGTGCCGACCAGTCATTCAACAAACACAAACCGAATACATGCGACTCGGCTTGTTCGAGCGCAATCGGCGTGCCGAGCGCATTGCCCTGGCCAATGAAGATGCCAACTTCGAGTTCATAATCCATGCGCTTGGCCGGCCCGAAACTCGGCTGCTCGGCATCGGCGGCCTTGGTTTGCGCGCGTGGACGATGAAACTGCTGACCCGAGATGCCAATCGAAGAGGCGCGGCCGTGGTAACCGATCGGCACCCATTTGTAATTAGGCAGCAAAGGCTGGTCGGGGCGGAATAATTTACCAACCGCGGTGGCGTGATGTACCGAGGTATAGAAATCGGTGTAATCACCGATTTGTGCTGGCAAAGCGAATTCGGCCGCGCTTTGTGCCAGCAAACAGGCTTGCAAGGTTCCCATTTGATTCGACCCTTCGCGCAGCACGCGTGAAATCGCCAAACGCAAGGCCGACCAAACCGGCGCACCCAAGCCCATCAGACCATTCAAGCTACTGGCATTGATCGCGCCGGTGAAGTAACCACCCTGTAATTCGGTGTACCCGGCAAAGGCATGCACGGCATGGGCCGCGGCCAAATCGAGAATTTGATCACCGATGGCCACACCGATACGGAAAGCTTGCTTGCTACCAGGCCGGCGAAATACCCCGAACGGCAGATTTTGCAATGGGAAATCGCTCCCGGCCAGATTGGCAGAAGCCACCCAGCTACGCAGGTTAACGTCATGCGTTTCGTTCAATACTGCTGTCATTTTTGCTCCGGATTGAAATGTTTTTTAATGCCTTGCCAACACTGATAATAATCCGCCTGCAACTGCGGCGTTTCCATGGCAGCCCGGGTCGGTTTCAGGATAGTACGTGTTTCTATCATGAATGCCATGGTGTCATCGATCTTATGGGGCAAGCTGGTATCGCTACGACTGGCCGCTTCAAAGGTGCTGGCATCGGGTCCATGACCACTCATGCAATTATGTAAGCTGGCCCCACCCGGCCGGAAACCGGCCGACTTGGCATCATACTGCCCATGTAGCAAGCCCATGAATTCGCTGGCGATATTACGATGAAACCAAGGTGGACGGAAAGTGTTTTCCGCCGCCAGCCAACGTGGTGGGAAAATCACAAAATCGATCGCATCAACCCCCGGTGTATCGCTGGGTGATTGCAACACCAGAAAAATCGATGGATCAGGATGATCATAACTGATCGAACCTATGGTATTAAAATGGCGTAAATCGTATTTGTAGGGCGCAAAATTGCCATGCCAAGCCACCACGTCGAGCGGCGAATGGCCGATCGCGGCGCGCCACAGATTGCCGCTGAATTTGGCCACCAGTTCAAACTCGCCTTCTTGGTCTTCATACCACGCCACCGGCGTGTGAAAATCACGCGGGTTGGCCAAGCCATTCGAGCCGATCACGCCAAGATCAGGCAATTTGAACATGGCACCAAAATTTTCGCACACATAGCCGCGCGCCGCGCCGTCCGGCAGTTGCACTTGGAAACGGATGCCGCGTGGGATCACCGCGATTTGCTGCGGCTCGATATCGAGCAAACCGAGCTCTGTGCGCAGATGCAAACGCCCTTGCTGTGGAATGATCAGCAATTCGGCATCGGCATTATAGTAAAAGCGCGTCGTCATGTCGGAGCTAGCCGCATACATGTGGATGGCACAACCATTCTGCGCATCGGCCGAACCGGTGCCGGCCATGCTGACCCAGCCATCGATGAAATCGGTGGCCAGCGCGGGCAACGGCAGCGGATCCCAACGTAGTTGGTTGGGGCTGCTCGGCACGGCAGAAAAATTATTACTCATGTTGCCGTTGCCACAGAGTTGAAACGGCTGATGCAGCGCCGCCGGCCGTATTCGGTACAACCAAGAACGACGATTGGTATGCCGTGGTGCAGTAAAAGCGCTGCCGGAAATTTGTTCGGCATATAAGCCATAGGCACAGCGCTGCGGCGAATTCTGGTGCTGCGGCAGTGCATCAGGCAAGGCCTCGCTGGCGAACTCATTGGCAAAGCCGGTTTGATAAAGCAAAGTCATGTTTTTTCCTGAGCAGTGAAGGAGCAGATCAGTGCAAACTTTAATGCAAGCGCCGCGCTTTTCCTATATAAATGAGGGAATACAGTTCATTCATAAAATCAATAATGCTAGAAGCCAAAGATATCGATCTGAATTTACTGGTGGTGTTTCAAGAAATTTTTCAACACCGTCAGATTTCAAGCGTGGCGCGCCGGCTCGGCCTGTCGCAGCCGGCGGTCAGCAATGCCTTGGCGCGGCTGCGGCGCAGCATAGGCGATGAATTATTTGTGCGTACCGCCGCCGGTATGCAACCGACCGCGCGCGCCGAACAACTGGCCGATGCGGTGGCACTGGCCTTGACGGGCATTACCGGCGCCCTCAATGCTGCGCCCGGGTTTGACGCGGCCGCGAGTCGCCGTCGTTTCACCATCGCCATGACGGATGTGGGCGAAGTGTATTTCATGCCGGTACTGGCCGAATACTTGCATTGTGTTGCGCCGCAGATACAAATCGCCACCGTCCGCGCCAGTAGCATCGATCTGCGCACGGAAATGGAAGCGGGCCGGGTCGATCTGGCGATTGGTGCCTTCGATCATTTATCGCAAGCTTGGTATCAACGTCGCCTGTTTGCTCAACATTACGTCTGCATGTACCGCAGCGCACACCCGCTGGCCGCGGCAACCCTGAGCTTGGCCGACTTCACGGCGGCGCGTCACCTGATTGTCGACTCGCGCGAAGAACCGTATGTGCGTATCAATCAAGCCTTGCAAAAAGCCGGCATTTCTGCCGCAGCACATTTACAAGTACCGCACTTCGTCGCCGTCCCGTATATCGTCAGCCGCAGCGACTTACTCGTGACCGTGCCGCACAAGCTGGCCGAACGTGCCGCCGCACCGTTCGACTTGCTCTACAGCGCAGCGCCGCTGCCGCTGCCGGAACTCGAAACGCATATGTTTTGGCATCGCCGCTATCATCAAGACCATGGCAATCAATGGTTGCGCAGTTTTGTCTGTGAACATTTTTTGGAGCAGACGGCACTGGCCTGAAAATACTTCATCTGATCGCTGCAAGCTTTTCCCCCATCACCGAGCAGAAATCCCCTACACTTTGCAGACTATTTACCCTCCCTCAGAGAGCGCCCCATGCCAGTCATCACCTGTGTAGAAGATTTACGTCTGCTAGCTAAAAAACGTGTACCGAAAGCGTTCTACGATTACGCCGACAGCGGCTCGTACACGGAAAGCACCTACCGCGCCAATACCGATGACTTGGCCGCCCTCAAGCTGCGCCAACGAGTCGCCATCAATGTCGAACACCGCTCGACCCGCACCACCATGGTCGGCCAAGAGGTGACGATGCCGGTGGCGATCGCGCCGACCGGCTTGACCGGTATGCAGTGGGCGAACGGCGAAATGCTCGGTGCCATCGCCGCCGAAAAATTCGGGATTCCCTTCACACTCTCGACGATGAGCATTTGCTCGATCGAAGACATCGTCAGCGTTACTACCAAACCGTTTTGGTTCCAGCTCTATGTGATGCGTGATCGCGGCTTCGTGAGAGAAATGATACAGCGCGCGAAAGCTGCCAAATGCTCGGCGCTGGTGCTGACGCTCGATTTACAAATTCTCGGCCAACGCCATAAAGATATCAAGAACGGCATGTCGGTGCCGCCCAAGCTGACCTTGGCCAATCTGCTCGATCTGGCGACCAAGCCGGCTTGGGCGCTGCGCGCGCTGACCGGTCGCAAGACCTTCGGCAATCTGGTCGGCCATGTCGCCGGCGGCGACGGTATCCTGACGCTCAGTCAATGGACGGCCAGTCAGTTCGACCCTAGCTTGAATTGGGAGGATGTGGCTTGGATCAAGCAAGAATGGGGTGGTAAATTAGTACTCAAGGGTATCCTCGATGTCGAAGATGCGCGCTTGGCCGTGGCCGCCGGTGCCGACGCTATCGTGGTCAGCAACCATGGCGGCCGCCAGTTGGATGGCGCGATGTCGTCGATTCAGGCGCTGCCGGCCATCGTCGAAGCGGTCGGTCATCTGACTGAAGTCTGGTTCGACGGTGGCATCCGCAGCGGTCAAGATATACTCAAAGCCACCGCACTCGGGGCCAAGGGCAGCATGATAGGACGGGCGTTTTTATATGCGCTCGGTGCCATGGGCGAGCAAGGCGTCACCACCATGCTGGAAATTTTGCACAAAGAATTAGATGTCAGTATGGCCTTGACCGGCACCCGCGATATCCGCGAGGTCGGCCCGGACAATTTGATCAAAAATCTGACTAGGGTTTGAAACCCCGGCCTTCAGAGGCTGTCGCAAAAGCCTGATGGACGTTTTTTACACCTGAAACACCGCATACCTCGTCATTCC
>NZ_JASJVS010000005.1:0-124617 GCF_035019605.1 Undibacterium sp. 5I2
GACGAAGGAGCGACCCGATGGGAGGGGATGCAAACCCCTTCCAGAGGCTTTTCCATCGTCGCTTGCGACGATCCATTAAGTTGCTGCGGTATACGTGCCACGGCAAGCAAGCCGCCGCGTTGATGCCGGCGATTAGACTCAGGGAAGCGCGGATTTCATCCGCGCTTCCCTGATTTGTGATAAATCGGGTATTTCCTTTTATTACAGAATAAAATTCTGCCGATTTCGGATAAGTTATGCATACTGAGCTCCTGCTGACCAGCATTCCATTTCCTGATGACGCCTTAAGATGAAACTTGACTACTCTGCCATCCTGGCCACCATTTACGAAGAAGTTCAGCCTTTGCTTGCCGAAGGTCGCGTTGCTTCATACATACCGCAGTTGTCGACGGTGCCTTTGGCGCAATTTGCCATGGCGATTTATTGCCTTGATGGCAGTAGTTATCAGGTTGGAGTGGCCGAGCAGAAGTTTTCCTTGCAGAGTATTACCAAATTATTCGCCTTAGCATTGGCGTTTTCGCGTGAAGGAGATGCGATTTGGGAGCGGGTCGGGCGCGAACCGTCTGGCAATCCCTTCAATTCCTTGGTGCAAATTGAGCACGAGCGCGGTAAGCCGCGCAATCCCTTCATCAATGCCGGGGCCTTGGTGATCAGCGATATTTTGGCGAGTCGCTTTGTCCAGTCCGATATCGCCGTGCTGCAGTTTGCCCGCAGCATCTGCGGTAATGCCGGCATCGATTTCGATACGGCGGTGGCCGAATCGGAACGCGCCACGGCGCACAGAAATTACGCCATTGCCCATTTGATGAAAGATTTCGGTAATTTGCATAATCCGGTTGAGCAAGTCATCGCCAGTTATTGCCGCCAGTGTTCGATCACGATGACTTGCAGCGAGCTGGCACGCTCCGGCAGCTTTTTGGCGCAACACGGTACTATCCCTTGGAATGGCACGGCGATTCTCGATCGCAGTTCGGCCAAGCGCCTCAATGCCCTCATGCTCACCTGTGGAACCTATGATGCGGCCGGCGACTTTGCCTATCGCGTCGGATTACCGGCTAAAAGTGGCGTCGGCGGCGGTATTTTGGCGATTGTTCCCGGCGAATTGGCGGTAGCCGTCTGGTCGCCCGGTCTCGATGCGACTGGCAACTCATTGGCCGGCACCTATGCTTTGGAACGATTTACGACGCTGACCGCGCGCTCCATTTTCTGATTGCACCACGCCTCCCTCTCTCTCTCCTTCACAGCACCGGCGCGATGACAGGCATGCTGCCGTTACCGCCATATTGTTCGCCAGAGTAAGCGGCCTTCGTGTGCGCGCTGCCGCTCGCGCTGCGTGATTGCGATAAATATTTCCTGTTGGCACAATTTGTGCTCGGTAATTATGCTTGATGCAGGCAAACCGTCCCGCGCTACGCCTGGAAAATATTTTGACTGATTGCACTCCCTCGTCAGCGGCGCAGCCGTGGGCGACCCAAATGATTGGAACTACCATGCCTTTGGCATATGAGCCTAGCAATGCGTGTGTAAGATGCGAACCGCAACGTACGGCACAAACCCCTGCCTTTGTCGGCCTGGCCTTATCATGTCGGCAACAGTAATGCGCGGCAATAGCCAAGCAGAAAGCGTTGTCGATACCCCACTGTGGCAGTCTATCGTTGCGCGCAGTATCGTGCCGGAGCAAATTGAAGATCTGAGCGCTTACGGCCGCTGGTGGCTGGCGCGCGCGCGCGGACAGATGAGTTTATCCATGGTTGCCGCCGCCTATCTGGGGGTAGCCGCCGGCGAGCATGCCTCGGCTGAGGCTTGCTCTACCCATGTGGTTCCGGATGATTTGCCAAGTTTCAGTGCAGCCATGGAGCAAGCGCGCCATGGTGGTGCGCCGCTCGATTGTGAATTTCGTTTGATCGATCCGCTCGAAGGGGTGCGCTGGTTTCGTCTGCGTTCTTTGGTTGCCGAGTCTGCCGCGATCAGTTCGGGCGTGCTGATCGATGTGACATCGGTCAAGCACGCAGCGATGCGCGAGAAATTCAATTTCGCCCTGACCCAGTATTTGATCGGTACCGACACGCTCGCTGAGGCCGTCACTAAAATTATTGAGTTAGTGTGTCTCGATCTTGGTTGGGAATGGGGCGCGTATTGGGAGTTGGGCCAAGATGGCAGCGACGCGAATATCTTGCACTGTAAGCATTTTTGGCATGGGAATAATGCCCGGCTTGTGCCGTTCCAGCTCTGTAGTGAAGCCATGCATATTTCCCCTGAGCACGACTTGGTCGGACGGGTTTGGCGTACCGGTCAGGCCGAATGGATAGACGGTTTTAGTAGCGGTGGCGAGTTTTTACGCGGCGCATTAGCGAGTGCCAGTGGCTTACAGTCTGGGTATCTGTTTCCGGTTACCTATGTGACCGCGGATGGCAGTTTGCACCGTCCTGGCGTACTGGAATTTTTCAGTAATTTTCCGCGTCAGCGCGAAGCCCAATTGCCCGATTTGTCGGCGGCAATCGGTGCGCTCATCGCCTTGACCGCACAGCGCATGACGCAGCAGGCGCAAATCCGCCGCTTAGCCCTCAGCGATGAAATGACTGGTCTGGCTAATCGCAAGCACTTTCATGCAGCGCTCGATGCGGCCTGTCACGATGGAAAACAGCCGAGTTTCGGCGTCTTGTATATCGATCTCGATCAATTCAAACCGATTAACGACGCCTTAGGCCATCAAGCCGGCAATTGCGTATTGATAGAATTCGCGCGCCGTATGCAGGCAGTCGCACCGCGCGATGCGGTCATCGGCCGTTTGGGTGGCGATGAGTTTGCCATACTCGCCAGCGGCAGTGTGCTCGAGCTCGATATGCTGGCGCAGGCGGTATTGCAGGCGGCACGCAGCGTGTTCATTTATGAGGGCAGTGAATTGTCGGTTTCTGCCAGCATCGGCATCAGCGTGTTTCCGCAGCATGGCAGCAGCACGGCGGAACTACTGCATGCGGCCGATGCCGCCATGTATCTGAGCAAACGCAACGGCCGCAATCTGGTCAGTCATTACCAAGACGATGGCAATCGTGCCCAGCAAGAATTAGCCGGACAACTGGCTTTATTATCTGAGCTACATCATGCCCACGCGCGCAATGAATTTTTTCTTGAATACCAGGCGATTTTCGATAGTGTCGATGGCCGCGTCTGCGCCGTCGAGGCCCTGATACGCTGGTGTAAACCGAGCGGTGAAATCGTGCGGCCCGATCAATTCATTCCGATTGCTGAACGCAGTCGCCTCATCGTACATCTCGGTCGCTGGGTGGTCGAGCAAGTTTGCCGCGATTTGCCGCTCATGCATGCTGCCGGCATGATGCACATGCAGGTCCATATCAACATGGCCGCGCCGGAATTCCTGGACAGCGAACTGCCGGCCGAATTGATGCGCATCGTCAGCCAGGCCGGTATTACCAGCGATAATATCTGCCTTGAGCTGACCGAAAGTGCGGTCATGAGTCAGCCGGAAAAATCTATCCCCATCATGCGCGAGTTGACCAGCTTAGGGTTTTCCATCAGCCTCGACGATTTCGGCATCGCGTATTCTTCCTTATCTTTAGTCAAGCGCTTGCCGCTGTCTTCCTTGAAAATTGACCGCTTATTCATCTCCGGTGTGCCGCATGACCGCGACGATTGCGCGATCGTCCGCGCCATCCTTGAATTGGGCCGCAATATGAAAATCGGCGTGATTGCCGAAGGCGTGGAAACCGATGCGCAGCTGAGTTTTTTGCGTCAATTCGGCTGTCCGGTGCAAGGCTATCTGTTGGGTCGGCCTATGAGTGTCACGGCGCTGATTGCACGGCATCGAAAAACTAAGCTAAGCAGTTTGTAGCGGTGCTCGGTTGTTTGAAATAAAAAAATGCCTGATGAAAAAAATCATCAGGCATTTTTTTATTTCACTGGCGCGCACTGTCGCGCGTCAGCGTGTATCAGAACTGATTCATCGTGTTGTCTTTACCCGAGGCTTTCAGTGCTGCATCGCCGCTGAAGTAATCTTTATGATCATCACCCATGTCGGAACCGGCCATGTTTTGATGCTTGACACAGGCAATACCTTGACGGATTTCTTTGCGCTGTACACCGGCGACATAGCCGAGCATACCTTGGTCGCCGAAATAGTCTTTAGCCAGGTTATCGGTCGACAAAGCAGCAGTATGGTAAGTCGGCAAAGTGATGAGGTGATGGAAAATACCAGCTTCACGGGCCGAATCAGCCTGGAAGGTGCGGATTTTTTCATCAGCGACGATGGCCAATTCAGTACCATCGTATTCGACATTCATCAGCGCAGCGCGGTCGTAAGCGGAAATATCTTTGCCTTCTTGTTTCATGATATCGAAAATCTGCTGGCGGAAATTCAAAGTCCAGTTGAACGATGGGCTGTTGTTATAAACCAGCTTGGCATTCGGGATGACTTTACGAATTTCGCTGACCATGCCACCGATTTGAGCGATATGTGGTTTCTCAGTTTCTATCCACAGCAAATCTGCGCCGTTTTGCAGCGAGGTGATGCAATCGAGTACGCAACGCTCTTCACCAGTACCGGCGCGGAATTGGAACAAGTTACTCGGCAAACGTTTCGGGCGCAGTAATTTGTCGCCGCGTTTGATGACTACGTCACCATTGTTCATCGATGCCGTCGATACTTCGTCCACATCGAGGAAAGAATTGTACAGATCACCGAGGTCGCCGACTTCGTTAGTTACCGCAATTTGCTTGGTCAAACCGGCACCGAGCGAATCAGTACGCGCAACGATGAGGCCATCATCGACACCGAGTTCGAGGAAGGCGTAACGTACGGCGCGGATTTTTGCCAAGAAATCTTCATGTGGTACCGTGACTTTGCCATCTTGATGGCCGCACTGTTTTTCATCCGACACTTGGTTTTCGATTTGGATGCAGCAAGCACCGGCTTCGATCATTTGTTTTGCCATCAGATACGTCGCTTCGGCATTGCCGAAACCGGCATCGATATCGGCAATGATAGGCACAACGTGGGTGATGTGATTGTCGATCTTATCTTGAATTGCTTGCTTTGCAGCACCCTGTGCAGCATCGAGCTGACGGAACAAACCGCCGAGCTCACGCGCATCGGCTTGGCGCAGGAAAGTGTAAAGTTCTTTGATCAAACCGGCAACAGCGGTTTTTTCATGCATAGATTGATCTGGCAATGGGCCAAATTCCGAACGCAGCGCGGCGATCATCCAGCCCGACAGATAGAGGTAGCGGCGATCGGTGCTGTTGAAGTGTTTTTTGATCGAAATCATCTTCTGTTGACCGATGAAACCATGCCAGCAACCAAGAGACTGCGTGTATTTGGATGGATCGGCATCGTAGTTAGCCATGTCGGTACGCATGATCTTGGCCGTGTAGCGAGCGATGTCGAGTCCGGTTTTGAAGCGGTTTTGCGCGCGCATGCGGGCGGCCGATTCAGGATTGATCGCGTTCCAGGCACTACCTTCTTTGTCTTTCAGACCGGCAATGGCTTTGATGTCGTTTTGATATTGTGACATGGGGCTACCTCAAAAAAAATAAAACAAGATTGAGAAATTTGTATCGGCGATCACGTCAATGATGCTCTTACAAAAACAGGGTGTTGAAATCGAAGCGAAACTGCATGAAAGAATAATAAACCGTTTTTAGCTCGTGCACCATGTCTTATATAAGACATATAACTTAAATAAACACCTTTGTTTTCAATGGCTTATGTTTGTATTTTTGCGATGTGAAATAAATTTTCGTAAAATGAAAATGTCTTCACGGTGTTTATCATACGTCAATCTCACAATGTGAATCCAAATTTTCGTATGGTGAGAAACGCGCCATGGGCATCTCAGTTTGCAGCCGACTCCGTTCTGCCGCTCAGGCGCCTGGGTGCTTAAACCACATTAAATCGCAATGCAATTGATAATCGTTACTATTTACAATATAATTCATGTTGCTTTGAAGCGTCATTGTCGCGCTTCCCATTTAACCGCCACTGAAAGTCAGCATGAAACGCCGCACACCTATCGCCGCCGCCCTGATTACCTTATTTGCTCAGTCACAAGTTGTATTAGCGCAAGAAGTCGCTGCAACGAGTCGTGTCGAGCAAACTGCCGATCATTTACCGGAAGTCCAGGTGCAAGGCCGCCGCAACGACTTCGTTTCCGGTACGCTGTCATTGAGTAAGTTGGCGGTCGAGCAGCGTGATATCCCACAATCGGTCACGGTGGTGAATAAGGCTTTGATGCAATCGCAAGGGGCAAACTCGATGTCGGAAGCTTTGCGTAATGTCTCCGGCATCACCCTCGGTGGTGCCGAGGGCGGACAAATCGGCAATAACGTCAATCTCAATGGATTTTCTGCGCGCACCGACGTCTATCTCGATGGCTTTCGCGATCGTGGTCAATATTTCCGCGACACCTTTGCGCTCGATGCGATTGAAGTGCTGATGGGGCCATCGTCGATGTTATTCGGTCGCGGTTCAACTGGCGGTGCCATCAACCAAGTGAGCAAAAAGCCGCAGCTCAAAGATCAAACCGAAGTGAATGTCTCGCTGACCAGTAATAGTCTGGCGCGTTCCAGCATCGATGTGAACCACGCCACTTCCGATACCTCAGCCGTACGTGTGTTGGCGATGGCGCAGGATGGCAATGCCAGTACGCGTGATCAATCCAAGGTACAAGACTTTGGCCTGGCACCCTCGCTACGCTTCGGTATCGGAACGGCGACTGACATTACCCTGTCTGCCCTGTTACAACATAATCGTGACCAGCCCGACTACGGCATCGGTCCTTTGAACGGCCGGCCGGCCAAGGTCGCACGTGACACCGCCTATGGCTATGAGGATGACCACACCACGTCCGATGTGGCTGCCCTCAATGGCACGGTGATACACAAGCTCAGTGCCGACACCACGCTGCGTAACCAAAGCCAATTCAATTACGTGCGCACCAGTGCCGTGGAAACTGCCGCCAATACCATAGGCACGGTCGGCGCAAAAGGCTTCTCTACCTTGCCGGTGTCGGCCACCAGCGCACTGCCACTGAGCAGCCTGTCGGTACGCTTGCAAAGCCATGATCGCACGATCAGCGACTATTCGTTTTTCAATCAAACCGAATTATCCAGCGTACTCGTCAGCGGCGGCATCAAGCATCATGTCTTGGCTGGGCTTGAACTCGGCCACGACAGCTATGAGAATCAAGCCTACTACCGCAACGGCACTTGCAATGGCACTGCCCTCAATGCCGCCAACGCCACTACCGGCTATGTCGCTTGCGTGTCATTATTAAACCCAAATAACGCTAACTCGCCAACGAGCGTAACGAGCAGCGCTGGTAATCGCGCCGGCGGCTCTGCCAACACCGTGGCGACCTATGTTAACGATACCATGGACCTCACGGACCAGGTCAAATTGGTTGCCGGCTTACGTTATGATCGCTTCACTGCCAGCATCAACAATTCCATCAATTCGACCAATACGGTCGGCAGCACCGCGATCGCCAATGCCTATCAAGCGATCGGCTTTACCAGTGTGCGACTCGGTACGATTTGGCAACCGGATGCACAACAATCTTACTATGTATCGTATGGCACCTCGTTTAACCCTTCGTTGGAACAGTTGACCGGCACATTGGGTCAACAGAATTTGGATCCGGAAAAAAATCGTTCGTATGAACTGGGCGGGAAATGGGATGTATTGAACGGTGATGTAGCGCTGACTTCGGCCATATTCCAAATTCAAAAAGAGAATGCGCGCAGCCAGATCAGCACCGGGGTCTACGAACTTGACGGCACCGTGCGCGTCAATGGTTTTCGCGCCGGTGCGACTGGCCGCCTGAGTAAAACTCTGCAAGTGGCGATGAACTACACTTACCTCGATGCGCGCATCCTTGCCGCCTCTGCAATCGATGGAACCGCAGGGAAAACTCCGGCCAATACGCCGCGCAACACCCTGACTGCATGGACCACCTGGGAACTTGCCAAGCATTGGGAACTCGGCGGTGGGCCGGTGTATATGTCGCAGCGTTACGCTAATTCCACCAACTTGGTCGGCGTTGGTGGCTACACGCGCTGGGATACGACACTGGCCTATACGCAGAAAAAATACGATGTACGCTTGAATTTGTTTAACCTGACCAATAAACTGTATGCCGATGCGCTGATCCAGTCCGACGGCGGGCGTGCGGTACCGGGCAGCGGTCGTAGCGCTATGCTGTCATTGGCCTATCGCTTCTGATCTCAACAGGAGCGCGACGATGCTGATTCATATTCCGCAAGTTCTCACGCCCGATACTCTGGCGGCAGTGCGCCAATTGTTGCAGCATGCCGGGTCGGCATGGGTTGATGGGCGCGTTACTGCCGGGTATCAGGGGGCAGCGGTGAAACTCAATGAACAAATCGATGAGCAGTCTGAGGTGGCGCAGCAATGCCAGCAGATCATTTTATCGGCACTGGAACGGCACCCCTTGTTCATCAGCGCGACCTTACCCAATGTCGTCTACCCGCCGATGTTCAATCGTTATGGTGCCGGCATGGAATTCGGTTTGCATGTGGATGGCAGTGTGCGTTTGCATCCGCATCATGGCAGTAAGCTGCGCACGGACGTATCGGCCACGCTGTTTCTGGCCGATACCGACGAGTACGATGGCGGTGAGTTACGCATCGTCGACACCTATGGCGAACACAGTGCTAAACTCGCGGCCGGCGACATGCTGGTGTACCCGGCAACGAGCTTGCATCAGGTGTCTGCGGTCACCCGTGGGACGCGTCTGGCGTGCTTTTTTTGGGTGCAAAGTCTGGTCAAAGACGCGGCACAGCGCAGCATCTTGTTCGACATGGATCAAGCAATACAAACCCTTAACCAAACCGGGGCCGATGCCACTGCGCGGCGCGCCCTGGTTGGGTGTTATCATAATTTGCTGCGGCAATGGAGCGAAGTCTGACGCGGTGACCTGATCGAATTACTATCAACGAAGGAGCGTGACCCTGATGGAAAATCCTGTCCAGCCTTTGCCGGCACCGCTGGTGTACGTATCGATTACCGGTTTGCGCGTTAACAGCAGTTGGCATTACCTGCGCTTTGCCTGGTTTGCCGTGCGCTCGATGACGCAAGCGCAACGCTCACCCGGCTTGATTCGGGTAGCGGCGCGCAAGATCAATGGCGTGCATCACACTTACTCGGTCTGGGAAGATGAAGCAGCGATGCGACGTTTCCTGGTGGTTGGCGCGCACTTACAGGCGATGCGTGCGTTCAAGCACATCGCCAGCGGCAAGACGGTAGGATTTTTAACCAGCGAACCGCCGGATTGGTCGCAAGTGCATGAGATTTGGTTGCGCGAGGGCGTGGACCGCTGAGCTGTGCGATTACCAAATGGCTGTGGCCCAGACTGCAGTTGTTTGGTGTTTGCTTCCAGTGTTACAAAAAATGAGCAAGGAACTGGCAGCGGCTTAAGCTCAAATCTTATCAACTATCCTGACACAGAGGGCAGGCGCAGAAGTTCTGAAACACGATATGGTATGTCTTGACGCGCATTTGCTATGAATACAATATCTGCATCAGAGGCCCCATCAAGGTCAATGCAAGCATTTTGAATAATGATGCAACTTGAACCGCTTGAATGGTCGCGTCCCTCAAGCATCGCCTTCCATGGTCCCCTTGCAGTGGCATCTGCGCGTGCGAGAATTGTAGCAATTCGTTCTTCGTTTAGAATTTCGTTTTTCATAGCAGCAGCCTATCTATAACTGCCGTACAAAACTACGTCAGCAAGGACGCCCTGTGCCAACAACCGACCGTAACAATGAACTGCCCAAGCCAAGTTCGCTATCATTGTAGAAACCGCCGCACTCAATGAAGCAGATCTGGCACTATATTGTCGTGGCAAAGGACTTTACCCAGCACAAGTCAAGACCTGGCGAGAACTGGCCGAGGCTGCGCAAAATGGACAGCCAGTAGCCCAAGCTGAACAACAACTTTGTTATCGTATCCGGCAGTGGTGATGTATTGATCATGATGGCAGGCTACGCCGCTGATGACGGATTGGTGATACATATCGGGCGATTGTTTCAAAATCATGGGGCTCTCTAGCCTAAGTAGTCACGCGACCATAGCGTCGAGTGCCAATGATAAATATATGATTAGCCAAGCATACCAACAGACAAACGACCACGTTTTGCGCCGCAAACCAAGTCCAGTCGAATTGCTTGCCGACTAGCCAGGCCGGAACGCCGGTGATGAACAAGCAGGGGATGAGAAAGAGAAAAATCAGGCGTGCGACGCCGTCGAATGCATCAAGCGGCCGGATCATGACCTTGAAGCTGGGATTGGAATGACGCATCGCCACCAATGCATTAGTCCAGAAAATACTTGAACGATAGATCCAACTGATCGCTGCCAGCACGATACTTCCTTCCACAATCACAAGCAGGTGAACCAAGGCCAGCCAGAGTGGGGTCGTCAGTGTAATGTGCAGGACAATGAAGGAAAGCAGCGCAGCCGATGTCAGCATAGCGTGTTGTAATGAGATGCTTGTGGCAACATAAAAAAATGGCAAATGCACCGGCAGCAGCAAATGGGTATCGAGCTTCATATTGTGCACTCGGCGCTGCAGTTCCATGCTGCTTTGGCCGAACAGCATCATATACAAATTATCGACGCAGACAACAGTGACAAAAAAAACGAGTAGATAATGCTGACTCATAAAACCGAGAAATTGGCTGTGCTGACTGAGTGCCCACCAAAAAATTCCCTGAGTCACACCATAAATGAAATTAACGAGCGCGGAAACCCAGAAATTAACGGGATTTTTTTTCGCTATCGATACGCTTTGGTAAAAACCGAGTCGTATCAGTGGATAGTCAATCATAGGAAACGTAAGCCTGGTTATATTTTGATAAATACTTCCATGAGTAGTGGGCAATCGTCAGCATGCTCAACAGTACAGCCGCCAAGTGGGGCAAAAACAAATCATGCCCACTCCGACCCATTGCGGCTTGGGCGGGAATGAAGCTGATGTACTGAAACGGCAAAAACGCGAAGACATGTTGAACCAATACTGGAAATAAATCGAGCGGGATCAGCGCACCGGACAGTACCCAGGCTAAGGTATCCTTGATGGTAACAAGTGAGTAGGCTTCTCTGAATGTAAAACTCAGGCACGAGAGCGAAAAACTGAGGCAGATGTTGATGAGCAGACCCGCTGTCAGCAAAACTGGCAGCAACACAAAATTACCCGCTCCTTTTATCAGCATGATGCACAGAATGAGCGGTGAGAATAGCAGTAATCGTGCCAACATTTGGCCCAGGCCATAAGCGAGAAAAAATCTCAGTACGCCTGTCGGTAGCAGCAGGAAGCGTTCAATTTGGCCGTTTTCTATATACACAGCCAATTCATCGGGTAAGCCGGACACCGCCGTAATTTGAAAAATCAAGACAGACCAGAGCAGATAATGAATGATCGTTTCTTGCTTGTAATGAGCGATGCCTGCCTCTGCGGTCAGTTTGGACCAAAAACTGAATTCAATCAGGTAGAGCATGGCAAACAAAAATACCGGACCGAGAAAGGCCGCTTTGGTCCTGAGTGTCTCTACGACTGCATAGCGGATGATCATAGAAACAGGCTCTCCAAGTGAATAATTTTCTCGTGCTTGCCGTGTTTGGGATTGAGTTCAATCGCACGTATCCTGCCTTGTACAAGAAAAAAAACCTGCTCGCAAATTTCGGCAATATCGGCCATATTGTGCGAAGTGATCAGTACGATAGCGCCGGTTTGCTGAGCAAACTGCGCCAGAGACGGACGCAAGGCAATTCCAGATTCGATATCTAGCCCTATGGTTGGCTCATCCAGAATTAATAATCGCGGTTGATTGAGCAGATGAATGAGCAGATTGGCTTTGACAGATTGCCCCAAGGAATAGGTTTTGGCAGGTTTGTCGACGATATGGCAGAGCGCCAGCTCCTGTAATCGTATGTCAACTTGGGCAGGATCGTAATGGCGCCGATATATATGCTCGAACAGTCGCAGGTTTTCGTGCAACGACAGTTCAGGCCAGAGCAGCGATTGATGTCCGAACATCACGCCGAGCTGGCGCAGCATGCCCGGCTTGCGCGTGCTGGGACTATCGCCGAATACATCAATGCTACCGGAATCGGCTTGCAGAATGCCGCTCATGAGTTTGATCAGTGTCGTTTTTCCACTACCATTTTTACCGAGTAATCCGTAGTTAGTCCCTGAGTGAGGCAGATGCAAATCGAGAGCTTGGAAAATGTTGACTGTGGTTTCCGTGCGGGAAAACAGATTGCGGTACCAAGGGCCGCTGGCAATGCTGCGGACACGGTAGTTGAATGAAACGGCAGTGAGCTTAACTGACATGTTCAGACCTCAGTAGTAAGTCATAGTGCTCTTTTCAGGACGGCGATGTGATTACTTCTTGCTGTTGATCGGGAGGCTGCGTGATGGGATGGGTTTCGGATTGACTGACAGACTTGGTCATTTTTTTCTCCTCACGAATAGAAAACATTTTATGTCTTGGTGTAAAAAAGTAAATAGGATAAATTCGAAAATGTGCGCAGGAAAGAGCAATGGTGAAGCAAGTACCAATACGTATTCGGGATAGCATTCATCAAAAATCTGACTAGGGTTTGAAACCCCGGCCTTCAGAGGCTGTCGCAAAAGCCTAATGGACGCTTTTTTACACCTGAAACACCGTATACCTCGTCATTCCCGCGTGCTTTTGGCGGGAACCTAGTGTCGTTTTTTACACTGAAAATGCCACAATTTCTGGCATTTTCAGTTAACCACGAACGTCGCTGGATTCCTGCCAAAAGCACGCAGGAACGACGCGGCCACCAGTCGGGGTAATGATACCGACTGAAAACCCTTTTGCGACAGCCTCTTCAGGCCGGTGAGCGACGAAGGAGCGACGCGATGGGAGGGGATGCAAACCCCTTCCAGAGGCTTTTCCATCGTCGCTTGCGACGATCCATTTAGTTGTTGATGAGCGCCTTCTTGAATTCACCGTTTTCAATCTTTGATCGCAGGCCACCGGTCCGCAAACAGTCTCCGCAAAAAGGTGCAACTTATCGGACAGGGCCATTTTTGCAGACAAAAATTGCCCATGTCGACTTGAAAGTAAAACCACCAGGTCGGCATCGCTGTCCGGTTTGAATTCTCCACGGGCACGATTGCCGTACAAAATTGCGCTCCGCAAAGGAAATTTCGTAGCCGCTTCAGCTAAGAAGGCTTGCGTTGTTTTTACTGTTTCCAGGTCAAGAGGGTGATTTTCCACTGTTCGCAGTGTGCGCTCTTTAGTATCAATTTCAGGTGATCGCTATTCAATGAACCGTATAGCACCGCATGCCTGTCGCTACGCATTTTTTTGAAATCCGGTACCAGCGACAGCACACCCAAAATCGACCCGATGTGGTCGATCCCAGCACGTATCCTATCCGCGCGCACAACAAAAAACCCGCATTCTCCAAGGAGTTTGCGGGTTCTTCGTACGTTGCAGAACGAGTCTGAACGAAATTCTGGTGGTGATAGGTGGACTTGAACCACCGACCCCAGCATTATGAGTGCTGTGCTCTAACCAACTGAGCTATATCACCAAGAAGCCTGAGATTATGTCAGGCTGTGACCCCGCTGTCAATATCGGGAGACGGAATTTTCTGGGAATTGCTTTGTTCTGTATCAAAACGCTGCTGCGGTGACGCTTTCATGTCTGGCCATCCTGGTTTTTTCTGACCATTTCAAGGATTTGCTCTTGCGGGTCTTGGCTCAGGCAATCGATGATCAGGCGTTCCGGCATAGAGCGCAACCAAGTCAGCTGGCGTTTGGCCAACTGGCGGGTGGCGATGATGCCAAGTTCGCGCATCTCTGCTGCGTTGATATTGTTATCGAGATAATCCCAGGCCTGACGGTAGCCGACGCAGCGTATCGAGGGCAGGTCGGGATGCAGCTCGGGGCGTTGCTTGAGGCGGCGCACTTCGTCGAGGAAACCGTGCGCCAGCATGTGGTCGAAGCGTTCGGCGATACGTTGGTGCAGCACGCTGCGATCCGACGGTTCCAGCGAGATAGCCAAGGTTTCGAAGGCGGGTGCGGCGCGGCTTTGCTGGGCCAGCAGGGTGCTCATGGCTTGTCCGGACAGCGTGATGATTTCGAGGGCACGCTGGACGCGCTGGCTATCGTTCGGCTGCAGGCGCGCGGCGGTGATCGGATCGAGGCGCGCCAGGCGTGCATGCAGCGCCGGCACGCCGTCGCGTGCGGCTTCGGCATCGAGTGCGGCACGCAGTATGGGATCGGCACCGGGTAAATCGTCGAGGCCGTGTTTGAGCGCATTGAAGTACATCATGGTGCCGCCGACTAAGATCGGCAGTTTGCCGCGCGCGCGAATATCGTTGACCAGTGCGGCGGCATCGGTGCGGAACTGCGCTACCGAGTACGATTGCGCCGGGTCGATCAGGTCGATCAGGTGGTGCGGCGCGCTGGCGCGCTCGGCGGCGCTCGGTTTGGCGGTGCCGATATCCATGTCGCGATACACGAGGGCGGAATCGACCGAGATGATTTCGGCCGGAATGTGCCGGGCGATGGTCAACGCGGCCGCGGTCTTGCCGGAGGCGGTTGGGCCCATGATGGCGATCACGAGTGGCTGCCGCGGCGCTGCGGGAATAGTTTTATTGGCCACGTAAAAACATCCGGTCGAGGTCGTTCATGCCCAGTTGTACCCAGGTCGGGCGGCCGTGATTACATTGGTCGGCACGTTCAGTTTGTTCCATCTGGCGCAGCAGGGCGTTCATTTCCAGTACGGTCAGGCTGCGATTGGCACGTACGGCGGTATGACAAGCCAATGTGCCGAGCAATTCATTGCGGCGGTCGATCAGCACACGCGAGCCGCCGTATTCGCGTACTTCGCGCAGCACGTCGCGCGCCAGCGATTGGGCATCGGCATTTTGCAGCAGGGCCGGCACGGCGCGCACGGCCAAGGTGGTCGGGCTGATGGCGGCGAGGTCGAAACCCAGGGTTTTCAGGGTATCGTGGTGTTCGGCGACGGTGGCTACTTCGATGGCATCGGCGTAGAAAGTGACCGGAATCAGCAGGGCTTGTACCGGCATGGCGTTTTCATCGAGCGCCTGTTTGAGTTGCTCGTAGAGGATGCGTTCGTGTGCCGCATGCATGTCGACCAGTACCAAGCCTTGGCTGTTTTGGGCGATCACATACACGCCGTGTAACTGGGCCAGTGCAAAACCGAGCGGATGTTCGTCGTCCGGCAGGCTGCGCGCTGGTGGCACTTGCGGTGTCGTGCCGGTGGGCGGGCGAAACAGCGCGCCATAGCTTTGCAGATTTTGCGCTACGCCGGCTTCGTTGCGGCTGCCGAAGTTGTTGTAGTTTTGGCCGCCGTTACTGCTGCCGCCGCTTTCTCGTGGCGTGGCGAATTGGCTGGCGAAGCTGCTTTGTGTGCCGGCGATCCAGGCTTGCGGTGAGCTGGCAGCGGCGGTGGCCGGTGCCGGTACGGTGCCGTAGGCGGTGGCCGAAGTCAGGGCTAAGGCGCGGCTGACGGCGTGAAAGACAAATTGATGGACGGCGCGGCTGTCGCGGAAGCGTACTTCGATTTTGGATGGGTGGACGTTGACGTCAACCAACGCCGGGTCGAGTTCTAAGGCCAGCACATACGCGGGATAGCGGTCGCCGTGCAAGACATCCTGATACGCGGCGCGCACGGCGTGGGTCAGCAGTTTGTCGCGCACAAAACGACCATTAACATAAAAGTACTGGGCATCGGCGCGCGCTTTCGAGGCGGTCGGTAAGCCGACGAAGCCATGTAGTCGCAAGGGGCCGGCGCTTTCGTCGAGCGCTAAGCGGGCCGCAGAAAAATTGTCACCCAGAATTTGCCCACTGCGTTTGTCGATCGCGCTGACATTCCAATGGTCGACCGCTTTGCCGTTGTGGCTCAGGGAAAAGGCGACGTCCGGCCGGGCCAGCGCGATGCGGCGCACCACTTCGGCACAATGGCCGAATTCAGTTTGTTCCGATTTCAGAAATTTGCGTCGCGCCGGCGTGTTGTAATACAGATCTTGTACATCGACTGTGGTACCGGCAGCACCCGAGGCCGGTGAGATTTTGCCGGCTTCGATTTGCCAGGCATGTGCATCGTCGGCCGTGCGCGTGGTCAGGGTGAGTAGCGAGACCGAGGCGATCGAGGCCAGCGCTTCACCGCGAAAGCCCAGCGTGGCGACATTTTCGAGTTCGGACAGTGAGGCGATTTTTGAGGTGGCATGGCGTGCCAAGGCCAGCGGCAGTTGCTCTGGCGGAATGCCGCGGCCATTGTCGGTGATGGCAATGCGCTTGACGCCGCCTTCTTCGAGGCGGATGCTGATGCTGGCGGCACCGGCGTCGAGAGCGTTTTCAAGAATTTCTTTGACTACGGCGGAAGGCCGTTCGACCACTTCACCGGCGGCGATCTGGGAAATTAAGTTATCGGGCAGCGCCAAAATGGGGCGGCGTTCAAGAGAGTTTGCATTCATCATCAAATTATACCTGCTCGCTTGCGCGCGCAGCGGCTTAGTGTATGATATCCGCGGGTTCCCAGACTAGGATGATAATGGATTTTATGCAATTATTAGGTATGCTTTTGCATGTCGACAAAATGCTCGGTGCGGTGATTGCACAATATGGCACCTTGGTATATGTCGTGTTGTTTGCGATTATTTTTTGTGAAACGGCGTTTGTTGTACTGCCGTTTTTACCCGGCGATTCATTATTGTTCATTGCCGGCACTTTCAGCGCGACCGGTGCCATGAATGTCTGGGTGCTGATCGTTTTGTTAGTGCTCGCTTCGATACTCGGCAATACCGTCAATTACTGGATAGGCAGTCAGATCGGCCACCGGGTGCTGGAACGTGATTACCGCTGGATTGATAAAGCGGCACTGAGAAAAACCCATGAGTTTTATGAAAAACATGGCGGCAAAACCGTGGTGCTGGCGCGTTTCATTCCCATCGTGCGTACTTTTGCGCCGTTTGTGGCCGGCATTTCCGATATGACGCATCGTACTTTCCAAATCTTCAATGTGCTCGGCGCCTTGCTGTGGATTTTCAGTTTGGTATTGAGCGGCTATTTTTTCGGTAATATTCCTTTCATTCGTGAGCATTTGAATAGCATTGTGCTCGTTGGTGTGGGTGCTGCGATTGTTCCTATCTTGCTCGGTACCTTGTGGAAGCTGTGTCGCGGCTGGCGTAAGGCGGTCTGATCTTGGCCGCTTCATCGATCCGTATCTGGTTGCACCAGGCGGCACCGATGAAGCCGCCGCTCGGGCAGGCGTGTAATGGTTGTGGTGTGTGTTGTGCTGCCGAGGCTTGCCCGGTGGCACTTATTTTTTTGTGGCAGCGCCGCGGACCCTGCCGCGCGCTCGAATGGCATGAAGCAGGGCAGCATTATCGCTGTGGCATGGTGTTGCAGCCGGCGCGCTATGTGCGTACTCTGCGCGCGCTGCCCTTGCCGCTGCATGCTTGGTTGGGGCGACGCGTGCGGCGCTGGATTGCCGCCGGCAGCGCTTGCGATTCCAGCGCCCATGTAGAGCTTGGCTGAGGCGAGCTCAGGTCAGGCGACTTTTTGCCAGCGGTGGATTCTTTGAAAAATACTTTTTGACACCCTTGACGATGGCCTCAGCCATTTGGTCTTGATAGGCGTCGTCGGTCAGTTTGGCTTCTTCTTCGGGGTTGGAGATGAAGGCCGTTTCTATCAAGATGCTGGGAATATCCGGGGCCTTCAAGACCGCAAAGCCGGCTTGTTCGACCGCGCCCTTGTGTAAGCGGTTGATGCCGCTGATTTCATTGAGTACCACCTTGCCAAGTTTCAGGCTATCGTTGATTTGCGCCGTGGTAGAAAGGTCGAGCAAGACGCTGGCCAATTGACGGTCATGGGTTTTGATGTTGACGCCACCGATCAAATCGGCGGCGTTTTCTTTATCGGCCAGCCAGCGCGCCGCACTGGAACTGGCACCTTTTTCGGATAAGGCGAACACCGATGAGCCGCGAGCAGTCGGATTGACAAAGGCATCGGCATGCACCGACATGAACAGATCGGCTTGCACGGCGCGTGCTTTTTGTACGCGCACATTGAGCGGTACGAAGTAGTCGGCGTCGCGTGTGAGCATGACGCGCATGTTCGGGTGTTGTTCCAGTTTTGCCTTGAGGCGTTTCGCAATCGCCAACACGACATCTTTTTCGCGACTGCCACCGCGCCCAGTGGCACCTGGGTCTTCGCCGCCATGACCGGGGTCGATGGCGATGGTGATCATGCGCATAAGCAAAGGGTTGGCGCTATCGAATTTATCGAGCGGTTTCGCCGCGACACTGCTGTCGGGCCGGTTTTCCGGTTTGGCGGATGGTTTCGCTTTGGCTTCGGCCGGCAATTCGGCTGGCTCGGCTTTGCGTTCGCCCATAGGTGTGGTCGGTGCGACTTGGGCGTGTTGGCCATCATTTTGCCAGTCGCCTTTTTCAATCAGGGCGGCGATCGGGTCGGGCGCATTGGCCGGATACAGATCGAATACCAGACGGTGCTTATAATTGCCAACCGGTTGCAGGGTAAATACCTGCGGGCTGACTTCTTCTTTCAAATCGAACACCAGCCTGACCACATTGGGCTTGTTTTGGCCGACTCGGACTTGGCGTATGTAGGGGTCGTTGGATTGGATTTTCGCGACCAGTTCTTTCAAGGTCGGATTGAGTTCCAGCCCTTCGATATCGACGACCAGGCGTTCCGGATTTTTGACGGTGAAAAAGTTAGTCACCAATTCACTGTCGTTTTCCAACGTGACACGGGTGTAGTCTTCCGCCGGCCAGACGCGCACGGCGAGAATTTTGGCCGCCCGTGCCAAGGGCGTGACGAATACCGACAGCAGCAAGGTGCCGCCGGCTTTGAGCAGAGTACGGCGACGCTGCGGGCTTACAGATTTGGAACGAATTGGAGTGATGCGAGACATGCGATACCTTTGACAGACAACGCGTGCAATTCTACCTCACGTGCGTCACCGGCGACGCGTAAAAATAACTGTAAATCTGCTTGCGGCAGGATGCCATCGGCTTTTTCTGGCCATTCGACCAGGCAGATGTTAGAGGCATTGAACTCTTCGCGAAACCCAGCGTCTAAAAACTCTTCTGCGCTGACCATGCGATATAAGTCAAAATGCAGTATTGTTAATTTCTGGCCGTGCAAAGTCACTGGATACGGCTCGACCAGCGTGTAGGTCGGGCTTTTGACTGTGCCATGGTAGCCGGCTGCATGAATGAGCGCACGTGCGAGTGCAGTTTTGCCCGCACCGAGGTCGCCATGTAAAAATAGCGACATGCCCGGCTGCAGTACGCGTGCCAGACACTTCCCTAAAGTTTGTGTGGCTGCCTCATCGGGCAGTGTGGTTTTATAATGTGACATTTCCAGCCAAGTCTGTATTCATGAATTCGCTTAACATAGCATATCGTCCGGTCCTTGTATATTTAGCGCGGGCGTGCCGATGACGCACACTGCTTCCTCTTTGATCGAACTGGCGGCGCGCATCAAGCTCTGGGGGCGTGAGTGCGGTTTTGCCGATGTGGTGATCGCGGATGTCGATCTGAGCCATGTCGAAGCCGATTTCGCGCAATGGCTGGCCGCCGGGTATCATGGTGACATGGCGTATATGGCCGCGCATGGCAGCAAGCGCAGTCGTCCGGCCGAGCTGGTACCGGGCACGGTGCGGGTGATTTCTGTGCGGATGAATTATTTACCGCAAACCGAAGGCTGGCGCGCTGCCGAGCAAAATCAGGCGGCCGATCAGGCGGTGATTTCACTGTATGCGCGTGGTCGCGACTACCACAAAGTGTTACGCGCGCGCTTGCAGCAACTGGCCGATCGGATTGCGCAAGACATCGGTCCGTTCGGCCATCGGGTGTATACCGATTCAGCACCGGTGATGGAGGTGGCGCTGGCCGCCAAGGCTGGCTTGGGTTGGCGCGGTAAGCACACACTGCTCTTGAGTCGCCATGCCGGCTCGATGTTTTTTCTCGGAGAAATCTTGATCGATCTGCCCTTGCCGGTCGATGCGCCGGTGACTGAGCATTGCGGTCAGTGTTCGTCTTGTATGACGGCTTGTCCAACCGGGGCCATCGTCGCACCCTATCAAGTCGATGCGCGCCGCTGTATTTCTTACTTGACCATCGAATTACATGGCAGCATTCCGCTCGAGTTGCGCGCGCTGATCGGTAACCGCGTCTATGGCTGCGATGATTGCCAACTGGTGTGTCCTTGGAATAAGTTTGCACAAGCCAGCGAACTCGATGATTTCGCGGTGCGACACGGGCTCGATCAAGCGCGCATGGTCGACCTGTTCGCTTGGAGCGAAGAACAGTTTTTACAGCGCATGGAGGGCAGTCCGATACGCCGCATCGGCCATGAACGCTGGTTGCGCAATCTCGCCGTCGGGCTGGGTAATGCCGCCGTTGCATTGCCAGGCGACGCCACCATCGTCGCGGCGTTGCGCGCGCGCGCTCAGCATCCGTCGGCGCTGGTGCGCGAACATGTCAGTTGGGCGCTGACCTGCCATGGTGTGAACGGAGCCTGAATTTTTTATGTGGTCCGCTATTTTGTTTCGGCAGTATTTACGCTTGGCGATTCCTACCGTACTCGCCGCCTGGGTGTACAGTGCCTATGCGTTCATCGATGGCGTGTTCATCGGCCGTTATGTCGGCAGCACTGGTCTGGCGGCATTCAATCTGATTGTACCGTTCTTATATATACCGTATGCCTTGAGTGTGATGGTCGGCGTCGGCGGTGCCACCTTGGTGGCGCGCTTGCTCGGTGCCGGCGAGGCGCGTGCGGCCGCGGCCGCCTTCACGCAGTCTTGTTGTTTATTGTGCGTACTCGGTCTGGCCTGTTCGCTGGCGCTGGGCTTGGGGGCCGGCTGGCTGGTTGAGATGGTGGTACCCCCGGGGCCGATGCGCGCGTATGCAGAGAGTTATTTGCAAATCGCGGCCGGCTTCACCTTGTTTGCCACGCTCAGTTATGCCTTGGAATTATTTTTACGAGTGGAAGGCGCGGCCAGCTATGGTTTACTGTGTCTTTGCATCGGCGCGCTGCTTAATATCGGACTTGATTACCTGTTCATCGTCGAATTTTCTTACGGCATGCGCGGTGCCGCTTGGGCTACCGGCATCAGCCATGCGGTGGCGGCGCTGCTGATGCTGTCGTATCATGTGTGGCGGGCCGCGCATCTGCGCTTGGTGTCGCATGCATTTGAACAAGTCAATGTGCTTGCTCAGATTGCTTATAACGGTTTGTCGGAATTACTCGGCGAATTGGCCCCGGCGTTCACGATTCTAGCCTTTAATTGGGTCATCGCCGGTCAGCTTGGTCAGGCCGGCTTGGTAGCGTATGCGGTCTTGGAGTATTTAACCATCGCAGCCGTCGTGACCATGGTGGCGCTGGTGCAGAGCATGCAAACGCTGGTCAGTTTTCAGCGCGGTGCCGGGGAATGGCAGGCGCTGCGCTCGGCCATGCATATCGGTGCGCTGTGTGTATTGTTGTTCGCTGCTGGCGCGATGCTGCTGATGTGGACACAGTCGGATCAACTGATTGTGTGGCTGCTACCGGGTGAGCATGCCGAGGCCTGGGACATTCTCGGCACCGCAGTGCCGTGGTATGCGCTGGCTTTCATTCCGGCCGGTGCCAATTTACTTATTTCCGGTTATTTCACCGCTATCGAAGCACCGCTGCGCTCTACCGTGATCGCACTGCTGCGCAGTTTCGTTTTATTGCTGGCAGCATTGTGCTTGCTGGTCGCATGGATGGGGGCCAGTGGGATTTGGTTTGCCCTGTTGCTGGCCGAAATACTGACACTCGTGCTCAGTGCTTGGCTCTACCGGCGGCACCTGCTGGAGAATAATTTTGTATGAGCCGTAAGCGCATCGGCCTTGGCTTTATTTCAGAATGCCCGCCAGTTCAACCGCGGTTTTAACTTGCATTTTGTCGAAAATATGCGCGCGATGTACTTCTACGGTACGCATACTGATGCCGAGCTGATCGGCGATGACCTTGTTCATTTTTCCCTGCAAGATCAATTCCAACACTTCTTTTTCGCGTGCCGACAAGCTGGCCAGGCGTTCGTGAATGGCTGCAGCGGCACCGGCTTGGCGCGATTGTTCCAGCGCCTCTTGCACCCTATCCATCAATTTATTGTCGTTAAACGGCTTTTCAAAGAAGTCGAACGCACCGCGTTTGAGCGAATCGACGGCCATGGGTACGTCACCGTGGCCGGTCAGGAAAATCACCGGTAGTCGACGCGTGAGCTTGCGCAGTGCCAGTTGGTCGAACATTTGTATGCCGCTCAAGCCCGGCATGCGCACGTCCAATAGCAGACAATCGCCCTGACTGTCAAAATGAAAAGCTTGGTCCAGTGTGCTGAGAAAGTGTTCCGCGCTGCCGTAAACCAATGCGCCGATCTGGCGCGAGCGGGCCAGCCAAGCCAGTGCGTCGCGGATGACATCTTCGTCGTCGATGATATGTAGCATATTCTCTCCAGATAGGCTTGGCCGGGTCTTGGCGTGCTCAGCAGCGCGCTTCACATGGCCGGTGACACAGGTTCGTGAAATGTCGGTAACACAAAGCGAAAGATAGTACCACCACCAGGGTTGTCGCTGTGGGTCAGTTTGCCGCCGTGGAATTCGATCGCCGTGCGGCAGATGTTGAGGCCCATGCCCATGCCGCTGGCTTTGGTGGAAAAAAACGGTGAAAACAATTGCTCGGCAATGCTGCTGGAAATGCCATGGCCGCGATCGATCACTTCTACCGCAATGGCGTCGAGTGCCAAGTCGAGCTGTACTTGTATGCGCAGGCTGCGCCGGGCCGGCGGCGTGTCTTGCATCGATTCGATAGCATTGCGAGTCAGATTGAGTAAAACTTGTTCAATCAATACTTGATCGGCCAGTACTTTCGGGCTTTGTCTTGGCGGCAGCCATTGGATAGGAATATATGACGATTGCGCTTGCAATTCGATCAGCGGCATGACTGATTGTATCAGTTCGCAGAGGTCAACTTGCTCTCTGCTCGGTTCACGTTTTTTTACAAATTCGTGCACGCTGCGGATGATTTGTCCGGCCCGCTGCGCTTGCGCATGCACCTTGCTCATCGCGCTTTGCAGTAAAACTTTATCGCTGTCGCCGGCTTCGAGCAAGTTGATGGCACCGGTGGTGTAACTTGAAATCGCGGCCAGCGGCTGATTCAATTCATGTGCCAGCATCGAGGCGATTTCCCCCATGGTTGCCAAGCGTGCGCTGGCATGCAGTTTTTCTTCTTGTTGGCGGCTCAGTTCTTGCGCATGCTTGAGTTCGGAAATATCGAGGATGGAGCTCATCCAACCGGTTTGTTCACCTGATTCGGCAATGAGCGGCGACTCGTACACCAGCACTGGAATACGCTGACCGTCGGCGCGTTGGTAGATGGTTTCGAAACCATCTTGTGGCACCGATCCGGCTAATAGTTGGGTGAAGCGTTGTTTGTATTCTTCCAGCGCTTCCGGGGCCCAATACGGCATCGGTGGCAGTCGTCCGACGATCTCTTCGGGCGGATAGCCGATCATTCTGCTGAAGGCCGGGTTGATATAGGTCAGCCGCCCTTGCATGTCGCGCGCGCGCAGACCGGTGACGAGCGAGTTTTCCATCGCCGTGCGAAACGTCACTTGCTGCCGTAAGGCTCCCTCAGCAGCCAGACGGCGGTTAATGTCGCGCCATAGGGCGATCAGGCTCCAGATCAGCCCGAGTGAGAGCACGATCACCATGAGCACGAGTAAATTCGCCAACAGCTTAGGTTCGCTCTTGATACTGTTGGTCCGCAAGATCAAGGTGATGCCGGGCAGGTCGAGTGTGCGGTTGTGAATATAGACGTTTTTACCGATGCCGCCGGCGGCCCGATCCGCAAAGACATTGTCGTCGCTGTCAACCAGGGTAATTTGGTTGTCATGCGCAAACCACCATGGCACGAGCTCGTCCAGTATGCCCTTGAGTTTGTAATTGATGACGATGCTGCCGGCATAGCGCTTCTCATGTATCAAGGGGATTTGGCAGCTCAACTGATAAGCGATGGCAGAATTACCATCGGAAACCGGCGGGTAACAGCGCGTCTTGAGGTCGATCTCCGGCACCCCTGATTCAAAATGCGGTAGCGTCGAGCGTTCGCGCAGGGTGCTGGTAGTGGTGACGACATGGTCGAACTGGTCATACCAAGAGATGCGTTCAATTTCGTGGTTATTTTCGACTAAACCGGTAAAGCGTCGCAAGGCTGCATCGACCGGTAATTTCATGGCACTGATTTCGGCACCGACTTGGCGCAGCATTTCATCATTGCGATTGAGCTGAAACTGAATCGCTTGCTCAACCCAGAGCGTATCGGCGATTAATTGTTCTTGGCGTTCGTTGGCTTCCATACGCTGTGCTTGCCAAGGCAACCAAATCAGGGTGGCAAGGAACAGGGATACCAGCAGGATCGGTAAGATCCAGCGCCATTTTTGGTTAGGCCATCGTTGAGTTTGGTAGAATTTTTTCATCATCAGTCAGGGTTGTTGGACTAGTTTACTGCAGAGGTGAAACAAACTGCCAGCTTTCTGCAGTGAATGTGGTTTTCCACAATTGCGCCGTCTGGGCGGACTAGTGATCATCAGGAGTGAAAAATAATTATGATAATGAGACCTGCATGTCGATTTCCCGTACCTTGTTGCGCTGTCTGTCAGTGCTGTTGCTGCTGACATGTTGCCATGCCTGGGGGCAGTCGACTATCGTCATTAAATTCAGCCACGTGGTCGCCAACGATACGCCCAAAGCTAAGGCTGCATTGCGCTTCAAAGCGCTCGCCGAAGCCGCCACCAAGGGGCGGGTACGAGTGGAAGTCTATCCCAACAGCAGCCTGTACAAAGACAAGGAAGAGCTCGAGGCCTTGCAATTAGGGGCCGTGCAGATGCTGGCACCGTCGCTGGCCAAGTTTGCGCCGCTCGGCATCAAAGAATTTGAAGTCTTCGATGTGCCGTATATCTTCCCCGATAAAGCCACTTTATACCGTGTCACGCAAGGCCCGGTAGGCCAAAATTTACTGCAAAAATTGGAAACCAAGGGCATTGTCGGTCTGGCATTCTGGGATAACGGTTTCAAGCAGATGTCGTCGAACAAGCCTATCCGTGTACCGAGCGATATGCGTGGGCAAAAAATGCGCATACAACCATCGAAAGTGATCGATCTGCAAATGCGTGCGCTCGGTGCTGTGCCGATGAGCTTGGCGTTTTCGGAGGTATTTCAGGCCTTGAAAACCGGCTTGGTCGACGGTACCGAGAATCCGATATCGAATTTGTATACGCAGCACATGCACGAAGTGCAAAAATATCTGACGCTGACTAATCATGCTTATCTCGGCTACGCCGTCATCGTGAATAAAAAATTCTGGGATGATTTGCCTGGCGATATACGTGATGAACTGGAAACGGCGATGAAAAGTGCCACCATCTATGCCAATACCATTGCCGAACAAGAGAATGAAGCGGCGTTGGTGGCGGTGCGGCGCTCGGGCAAGACGCTGGTAGTGAGCTTGAGCGCAAAAGACTTGCTGGCATGGAAAGCAGCTTTGCTGCCAGTGCAAAAAAATATGGCAGGACGGATCAGTGCAGACTTGATCGCCCGCGTCAATCTCGAGGCAGCATTGGCTGAAAAAAAATGAATCAGCAGCATGCTGCGGTGCAGCAATTATTGCATTTTTTGATCGCTGACAGCGCCTTTTTTAATTTGAATAAACCCTCAATCGCCAGTTAAAAAAATCGAAACAGGTCGACATTTCAAAATAAGCTATGGCCGCCTAACACATTTCCTCACTTTGGAAATAATTTTTACATATCTGCAACACTCTGTTTTGTTTTAGACTGTTTTTTTTGCCGTGTGTATTTTCCCATGCTATATTCTGCCCAGATGAGTTGTTGGTAAGCGGTAAGCTTGTGCCAAGTAAAACAGCTTAGTTGCCATTGGGCAAAAGCACGGATAAAGAAAGATTAAAAGGCGGTAGTGCAAAAAACGGTATCGATACCGTACACTGAGGAGACGCGCGTTTTTACTATAAGCTGAGTGACGGTGTAGACCGGACACTAAACAGCCGAAAACGCGACAACAATTTTAAAGGCGCATCGTCTGATGCGCCTTTTTTCTTTTGTAGGCTGCGACCACGTTTGTAATAAAATAGCGTTTCCATAGGGAGAAACAGCATGTCCGAACACGAAACGGCGATTTTTTCCGCCATCGTCGAGGCACCGTTCGGTGCCATCGGCATTCGCAGTCGTGCCGCCAGTCTGTGTGAATTGGTCTATCTGCCGCCGCGTTTTACTGAAAAAGCTCCGCTCGATGCGTTGGCCGAGCAAGCGGCGCTTCAGGTAGCGGCCTATCTGGACGATCCTGATTTCCGTTTCAGCTTGCCGCTCGCTGCCGTCGGCACCGCATTTCAGCAGCGCGTTTGGCAAGCGATTGCCACTATTCCGCGTGGCGAAGTCGCTACCTATGGGCAGTTGGCCAAGCATGTCGGTTCAGCGCCGCGCGCAGTCGGTCAGGCTTGCGGCGCCAATTGGTTTCCTTTGCTGATTCCTTGTCATCGTGTCACTGCCGTCGGCGGTTTAGGTGGCTTTGCCCATCACGATGAAGAGACTGGTTTTCACCTTGGCGTCAAACGCTGGTTGCTGGCGCATGAAGGTGTGGCGGCCTATGTCTGAGGTTTTGATCTGATGGTCGCCAGAGCCGATGTCGCCGCCTTGCGCGCCGCCGCCGCCTTACCGGCGGCGTTGACGGCGCAGATCGATCAGTTTTGTGATCTGCTGTGGCTGGAAGAAGGTTTGGCCAAAAATACCGTCGACGCCTATCGGCGCGATCTGCGCCTGTTCGCCGAATGGCAGTATCAGCGCTGTCAGAAAGATTTGTATCAAATCGATCATGCCGATATCAGCGCGTATATCTCGGCCAAGCATGCCAGTTCCAAAGCGACCTCGGCCAATCGCCGCCTGTCGGTGCTCAAACGTTTTTATCAACTGGCGCTGCGTCAGAACTTAGTCAGCCTCAATCCTTGCAGTAAATTGAAATCGGCCAAACAACCGAGCCGCTTGCCGCAGACACTCAGCGAAGCCGAGGTGGAAGCTCTGCTGCAGGCACCGCCGGCCACCGTATTGGGCACGCGTGACCGAACCATGCTGGAATTATTGTATGCCTGCGGTTTGCGCGTGAGTGAGCTGGTCGGGCTCAAAGCGCTGGAACTGAGCCTCAATGACGGCGTGGTGCGGGTGACCGGCAAGGGCGATAAGACGCGTCTGGTACCGTTCGGTGAAGATGCGCGGCAGTGGCTGGAAAAGTATTTGCAGCACGCGCGCGCCGAGATTTTACAAGGCCAGATCGATGAGGCCTTGTTCGTCACTGCGCGTGGCGGGGCCATGACACGTCAGATGTTTTGGATATTGATCAAAAAATATGCCGCCGCCGCCGGCATCGTCACGCCACTCTCGCCGCATACCTTACGCCATGCATTTGCCACCCATTTACTCAACCATGGTGCCGATTTGCGTGTGGTGCAACTGCTGCTTGGACACGCCGATATTTCGACCACGCAGATTTACACCCACGTAGCGCGCGAACGATTGAAGCAGTTGCATGCTTTGCATCATCCGCGCGGCTAGTCAATCAATCGACTCGCGTATGCAAATCGAGAAATTTCTCGGCGCGTTGCCAAAAATCGACATTGTTTTTCAATGTGCGCCAGCCGTGGCCTTCTTCGGCATAGCTGATCCACTCAATCGGCACCTCTTTGGGGGCGGCTGCCAGAAATTTTTCTCCATGTATCAGCGGTACCCGTCGATCCGCTGCGCCATACGCCAGTATCAGGGGTTTCTTCAAGCGGTGGGCTTGAACGAGCGGAGAGGTGGCAGAAAACTGCGCCGCATCGTTGACTTGATCACCGATCATCGCCGACATACCAAAACGTGACCAGATGGTGCCGGCCGTATCACTCCAACTGATATCGAACAAATAGTTAATGTCCGTGACGCCAACCCAACTAATGCCGCAGCGATACAGCTCAGGTTCCTTGATCAATCCCATTAAGGTCGCATAGCCACCATAACTTGCGCCGGCAATACAAATTCGTTGACGGTCCGCATAGCCTTCAGCGATTGCCCATCGCGTGGCATCGGTCACGTCGTCTTGCATAGTCAGTCCCCATTGCTTCCAGCCCGCTTTGAACAGTTTTTCGCCGTAGCCAGTACTACCGCGAAAATCAGGTTGCAATACCGCATAGCCGCGCGAAGTGAGATATTGTACTTCGCGTTCCCAGTTCCAATGTCCTCCTCTGACATACGGACCACCATGCACCAGCACGACCATAGGGAGCTGTTGTTTGGGGCCGTTTTTCGGTAAGCTTAAATAAGTCGGAATAAGCATGCCATCGCGTGCCTGTATTTTGAAAAAATCTTTCGAAGACATTTGCTCGGGCCGGATGTCTGCATACCTGTCACCGATAGGCGTCAATGTGCGGGTGTCGGTATGAAACAAAAAATACGCACCAGGATGGACATCTGAAAACGTATGGACTAAGACGACAGCAGAAGATTTTTCCTCTGGAAGAGAGAGCTGGTTGATGGTATTGGGCAAAGCGGCATCAATCGTTTTTTGTATTTCACGCCATTTGTCGGAAAACCATATTGTGGCGGCGGCATCACTTTCATAGTGAATGCCAAGCAATTTGGCCTCATCTGCATTGTAAATAAACCTACCGTCCAAATCAAAATCACGACTCTCTAGCAGGGCGAGCGCGGGAAGGCGCTGGTTTTTCAAATCGTAGCGATAAATTGCCTGAGTATTTTTTCTATTCGTGGCTTGTACATACAGACTGCCATCAAGGCCGATGGAAACCGGTTTGTATCCCGCTTCCTTGACACTGTCGAATTCAATCAATAGTCGCCACTGCTGGGTGTCGGGATCTTTGTAATGAATGCCGGTGATATGATCGTTGGTCGTGATGGCGACTCGTACTTCACCGCTTCGGTCAATCAGGTAGCCATTGGCATTGCTGGGGGTGGGGACGATTTCGTGATAGCCATTGACGGTATTGAGTTTGAGCAGACTTATAGTGGGATTTTTCTTCGTACCGCTAGCGCGACCGACAAAAATATCATTTGAGCCGTTCACATGAGTGATATCGACGAAACTGTGCAAGGCGTTGAGGGTGCGAAATTTTCCGCCAGCACTGGTGATATCGGTCGCGGTTTCGATCAATTGCCGGAACCCGCTGCCGTCAACATTGACGGCGAACAGGCCGTTTCCTTTGCTTTGTTCGCCAACCCCGAGATCGCGATCACCAACACCGAAAACCAAACGCTGATTATTGACCCAGTCGAAGAAGACAACATCGGTTTTGTCGTACGCGGCGACAATGCTTGCTTGTAATTTTTCAATCTTCATGACGGCCAGAACCTGCCGGTCGTTCTGACCGGCAGCAAGCAGGGCAAGGTGACTGCCATCAGGCGAAAGCCTGACTTGTGACAGTTGCGGATTTTTAAAGAAATGTTCGATTGGGATAGAGTCGGCGTTTGACATGGAAAATGCACTGAGAGGCGTAAGGAGAAAAACACTGAGTAACAGCAAGCTGTGAATCGGATGACAAAAAGTATTCATGATGATCTCGCAATCAAAAGCATATAAGAGACGCTGCGTCGCACCATCTCAATATCGCAGCGTCTGGAGGAGCTGGTTAATGTTCTATCGGAAGGTATATTTGGCGATGAATTTGAAATAGCGTCCGGTGTTGTTGTGCAAGGCGGATTGGTAGCCTTGCTCAACGATGGAGGTCGTGTTACCGGCCGGGTAATAGGGTGCTTTGGTATCTAAAATATTACTGATATGAATTCCTAAAGTCAGGTCTTTGAATCCGCTGTAACTGTAGGCAAGGTCGAACGTGGTCCAACTTGGCACTTGGCAATCTGGGTAATACGCATCGTATTTGGGAACGCCGCCGAGCGCGGTTGCAGTGGCTGGTTGCCCTGATCCATAATGACAAAATGGCGTCGGATAGGTGAGTGTATTGTCGTAGCGTCGCACCATCGAAACACTATCGATGAAGTTAGCTGTGGCGACCAACTTATGCGGCTCTTTTTCCCACAGCAGTGACAGGCTGCTGCGTAAGCGCGGAATCTCCTCGACTGAGGTGGCCCAGTCATTGATTCCACCGGCGGTGCCGACGGCATTCCGTTCGAGGTTACCGGCTTGTTCTGCGCGGCGATAGGAAATCAGATAGCTGGCATTGAGGGTGGCAGTCAGCTTGCCATATTCGCCCAAATTTTTACGCAGTTGCATATCCAGATCAAGACCACTGACTTCCGTACTACCTTGATTGATCCACGGCGTTTTGACGGCCAGCAAGGGACCGGTGCCGGCGACTGGGCGACCGTTGGCGTCGACTAATTGATTCAAGGGGTTGTTATCGCGGATGATAGAGTCAGCCGGGTAATTTTCCGGATGTTCGAGTAAAAAAGTAGGGCTACTGAGACTGACTTCACCTTCCTTACGAATTTTATAGGCATCGAGTGTGATGTCCATATCCTTTGTCGGTGAAAGGAGCAGGCCGAGTGAGATACTTTTAGAGGTTTCCGGCTTGAGATCTGGGTTGGCACCACCGACGCCGGAGATTTGGCTATTGCAATCGGAGATATTGGCGCCGTCCACCGGTGTCACGCCGTTCGGGCAACGCAGCGGATCAACCAAGCCGTTCACGAAATATTGCGCGCCACCGGGTGCGACCTGTGACAGCGCGGGGGCTCGAAAGCCTTCTGAGTACGCGCCGCGCAAGGCCATTTTATCGTTGAACGTGTACTTGGCACCGATCTTAGGAACGAAATTGGTTTTCAGACCAGGGTACTTGTCGACGCGGCCAGCCAGGTCCATTTCAAAATTTTTCAAGAACGGCGCGCGTACTTCAAAAAAAGCCGAGGCAACATTGCGTTTGGCATCGATGGCGGTGGTCGTTAAGCCGAGGATTTCGCCGCGCGCATTCAAGGCATCGGGGGTGATCACTAATTTTTCCTGACGCAACTCCAGCCCGCTGGCGAAGCCGATAGCACCGCCCGGCAGTTCGCCGAATTCCGTGCTCGCTTTGGCATCCCACTGAAGAATTTCGGCGATACCGATATTGGTTAAATTGGGGCTGATACTGGGGTCGGCCGCGAGCGCCGCCAAGGGGCGATTTTCTGAGATCAGTGTGCGTAGCGTCGGTAAGTACAATGATCCATAACGCGTTTCGGTCCGTTTGGATTGATTCCACAGTACGGCGCTTTCCCAATCCCAGTCGGACAGGCTGCCACGCAGTCCTGCTACGGCGCGGATGTTACGGTTTTCTAAATCGGTGCCGCCTTTGATATTCTCAAAGCGATACATGATGGCGCTGCGGGCATCGCTGTGAGGATTATCTGGGTGCCCAACAGGTAAGATTGCTTGGAATGGCGCCGCAAGTCCGCCGAGTAGAAAGTTGGTCGTCGGGGAAAGGCCGTTCATGCCGGGTGCGGGGGAACGATAGACGCGCTGTGAAACAGAGAAACCGACTTCGCTGAATGCAGTGAGATGGTCATTGATTTTCAAGTTGCCCACCGAGAGTAAACTGAGATCATCGGCTTTGCTTTGTGCTTCGGCAAATTGGTCTACATCATAGTTGCAAAATGTGCGGTCGTATAAGAGCCCGCTGGTGATGTTATTGGCAGGCCCACCGACGATCAGCCGCTCAGGATTGCAGTTGGTTTGATTAATCACCGTTGGCCCGGTAGACAAAAATGCGTTGGCCCCCGCTTCCTTTTCCCGAAAAAAGAACGCTTGGTTCGAGACACTGCTGCTATAGGGATTGAGGCGGAAATTCATATCCGCATACTGAGCGGCTTGGATGTCGTTCGAGCCTTGGCGCGTGCTGGTCGCTGCTCTTTGTGAGTAATCGAGCGCAAACAGGATATTGTAACCAGCGCTGCCCAGATCGCCGAAGCCGATCGCTCCATTGAGGTTTTGTCGGCCGAATTCGCGGTCGTCGTTGGCGCTGATGCTGGTCGAAATTTCGCCTGCTTTATAATCGCGTTTGGTGATGAAATTGATGACCCCGGCTACCGCATCGGAACCATAGACGGCGGAGGCGCCGTCTTTGAAAATTTCTACTCGTTCGAGCATGGAGATTGGGATGCTGTTGAGGTCGTATAAGGTCGATTGACCGTTGTTTGGATTGGCATAGGCAGACGGCGTCATGCGTCGGCCATTTAATAAAATCAGTGTTGAGGTCGAGCCGAGACCGCGCAACGAGGCGGTAGCAACCCCGCGTGAAAAACCATTTTGATCGGGGCTGTCATTAAAACCGCCGACACCAAGTGAGGGTATTTTTTTGAGTAATTCAGCGACCGTCGAGGCACCACTATTGCGTATCTCTTGCGCCGAAATAGTTTGTATCGGCGAGGTACCCTCTTTACTGACGCGCTTGATATTCGAGCCGGTCACCTCGACGCGGTGCGGCTTGTCGTTGTCATCGAGTTCTTCGGCCACGGCCATGCCGCTGCCTAGCAGCGATCCGGTCAAGATACTGATGGCCACGCCGATTGGATGTGGCCTGGTTTTGAAATGGGTATGCATGATGAGTTCCTCAGTGAGTACATGGCAATAGCGAAGTGATAATCGGCTGGGCTGGAGTTTTTTCGGCAGCTCAAAACATGCTCGCCGCCCGATGAAAATGAAAAAAAGAAATTCACAACTCAATTCCGAATGAAAATAATTTATCCTAAATAAGCGTTGATGATTTCTATCTGCCAAGTTTTTGTTGTTTTTTAACTTCATATTGCGAAAAAATGGTCATTTTCTGCATGATATTGTTGCTTTGTGTCATTTCTCAGTTTTTCAATTTATCTTTTAAAAGTGAAATTATGCGCGGCGGGCTTGTTGCTTTTGGCCTGCGGTGCCGGGCTGAGGCGGCTATAATTGCGCCTCTATAGCCACACTTGTGAGAATTGAATTTGGCAAAAAAAGAACACGTATCGATGACGCCGGCGACGCAATTTCTACGCGCCCAGCAGGCACTGTTCAGTGAACACCCGTATGCCTATGAAGAGCACGGCGGGACGGCGGTGTCGGCGCGCGAGCTCGGAGTGGCCGAGCATATTGTGATCAAGACTTTAGTGATGCAAGACGAAGTGGCCAAGCCGCTGATCGTGCTCATGCACGGCGACTGCAAGGTATCGACGAAGAATCTGGCGCGTCAGATCGGCTGCAAGGCGATTGCGCCGTGTCAGCCCGAAGTTGCACAAAAACATTCCGGCTATCTGGTCGGTGGCACTTCGCCGTTTGCCACTAGGAAAAAATTGCCGGTATATGTGGAGAGCAGCATTCTGGAGTTGGAAAAAATTTACATCAACGGCGGACAACGTGGCTATTTAATCGGTATCGCACCAGCTTTGTTAATCAGTCTGCTGCACGCCACGCCAGTGTCGTGTGCGTTGGGAGAGTGACAATGGGGTGGGATGCGGGGCGCTGTTATCACGTGTCGACGCGATTGATATCCAGACGCGTCAGGCTCTGTGTTTCCTTGGCAAACACCAAGGTTTTCTGAGTGTTACTTCGCAAGCAGTCCGGTTGCATAAAGTAGTGGAATAACTGATGCAGGAAAGTTGCAAACGGAATGTATATAAAAACCAAGAAAAAAGGCGTATTTGGGATTCTTCTTGAAATGGGTTAAATACACTGCTGCAATGATATAAAAAAGACCGAACGAAAAAAAAGATCTCCTCGGAGCATGTAGTGCAGCAGCAATTGCTGCTGCAATGAAGGCAGTCATTTTGGGATTGCTGTCGGCGTATAATTTTAATGCAGAAGTGAAAATGAAGTTTTCAATCAGCGGGGCTACTACGGCACCAAACCCTAGTGAACCTAAAGCTCGTATGGGTGTTGTGCTTAACTCTTCATCCAATGATTGGTCTGAAAAGAAAATTATTACAGCTGCCACAACAGCGCTGTACCAAAGTGCCGCGTAAAGTATGGCAGTAGCAGCATAGTTCAACTTGTTAATGGACGCATTAAAAAGTGATAGTTGCATAAGCTATAATAGACAATACTGGCAAAATTCATTAACTGAAATTGAATTCGCTCCAATAGTCACGTACCCGCTTATCAGCTTACTGTTCACCCCAGCTTACCCATGGTATCCATACGGCCGCCAATTCCGGCACCGGAATTACACCAGCTAACAAATCCACCTACTGCCATATTCATGGCCTCGCCAAAAATGTAACCTGGGAATAGTTGTCCACCTATGGTGCCACCTACGACAGATTCGATTTGTTCTATGTTCAGTTCTTGCATTTTGATCTTCCAGAAAAGTTTTAAAAGTCTGCCGGAATACGTCTTGCAAAGGCCAATATAGAATTACAAAAAGAAATTGACATGTCAATATGCTTTTGGGAAAGTTCCAGTCATTCAATTATTGACGGCATTTTGATGCAAAATCCCTTCGCTCTGGCATCTGCTCTCAGTTTCGTCATCGATGTCAATGTGCGTCAAGGTTCAGCAAAGCAGCATGTTTGAGGAGCCAGCATCCTACTGTTCTGGGGTAGAATTCGCTCTCGGCAAGCTGTATTCGTGCTAACAGTCTGTCGGACTTAACCGTAATCGGCTGCAAAATTCAGGCTAGCAGCCTAACCGGACACCATCGAGGAAACCTATGAATACTGTTTTGGCGGTCATCGCCGCTTATCTGATCGGCTCACTGTCGTTTGCAGTAGTGGTCAGTAAATTGTTCGGCTTGTCCGATCCGCGTACTTACGGTTCGAAAAATCCCGGTGCCACGAATGTGCTGCGCAGCGGTAACAAGGCAGCGGCGGTGCTGACCTTGCTCGGTGATGCGTTCAAGGGTTGGTTCGCAGTTTGGTTGGCACTGCGCTATCAAAATGAATTCGGGCTGGAGGCCGGTGCCGTGGCACTGGTTGCCTTGGCGGTGTTTTTCGGCCATTTGTGGCCGGTATTTTTCAAGTTCGTCGGCGGCAAAGGAGTGGCGACTGCTGCCGGTGTATTACTCGGCATTAATGTTTGGCTTGGTGTCGCCACGCTGGTGACCTGGGCGGCGGTGGCGTTTGCCTTCCGCTATTCTTCACTGGCCGCACTGATTGCCGCTATTTTTGCGCCTTTGTATTACGGCTTTTTGTTCGGCAATAATGAAATGATGCTGGCTGTGTCGGCCATGAGTGTATTGCTCGTGTATCGGCATCGTCAAAATATCGGCAATCTGCTTGCCGGTAAGGAAAGTCGTTTGGGCAGCAAAAAAAAATAGAGTTTCCTTAGGCCGCCCAAGCCAGCAGCCTCAGGCTGCCGTCAATTCTTGCAGCGGCCAGCGTGGCCGCACATTAAAGCCATAGTCGCGCGTTGCCAAGGCGGGGTTTTGCTGCAGCCGCATGGCACCGGCGAAGGCGATCATGGCACCGTTGTCGGTACAAAATTCCAATTCCGGATAAAACACGCGGAAACGTTTTTTCGCTCCTGCCGCATTGAGCGAGGCGCGCAACTGGCGGTTGGCACCGACGCCGCCGGCGATCACCAGTCTTTGCAAACCGCTTTGTTTCATCGCCGTTACACATTTGGCTGTCAAGACATCGATGATGGCATCGACAAAGCCGCGTGCGACATTGGCTTTATCGACTTCACTCAGTGCGTCCGGATATTTTTTGACGGCCGTCAGAACCGCGGTCTTGAGGCCGGAAAAACTGAAGTTGAAATCTTTCGAGTGCAACATCGGACGTGGAAACTGATGCACACTGGGGTCGCCTTGTTCGGCCAGCAGAGAAATCGCCGGACCGCCCGGATAATCTAAACCGAGTAACTTGGCTGATTTGTCGAAGGCTTCGCCGGCGGCGTCGTCCAGAGTTTCACCGAGCAGCGTATAGCGACCAACGCCGTCGACCCGCATCAACTGCGTATGACCGCCAGATACCAACAAGGCAATAAAGGGAAACGCCGGCGGTGTGCTGGCCAAGAGCGGCGAGAGTAAGTGGCCTTCGAGGTGGTGCACGCCCAGTACTGGTCGATCAAGCGCCATCCCCAGACCGCAGGCGAACGAGGCCCCGACCAGCAGTGCCCCAGCCAGCCCCGGCCCTTGGGTATAGGCGACGGCATCGATGGCGTGGCGCTCGATGGCGGCCTCGCGCAAGACTTGTTCGAGCAAGGGCAGGGTGCGGCGGATATGGTCGCGTGAGGCCAGTTCCGGCACCACGCCGCCGTATTCCTGGTGCATCGCGATTTGCGAATGCAGTGCGTGCGCCAGTAAGCCGCGCTCGGTATCGTACAGGGCCAGTCCGGTTTCATCGCAGGAAGATTCAACGCCGAGAACTATCATGATGCAACTTTACAAAGTGAAGTGAGACCGCGCAGCGTGCTGCGCGGCGGTGAAGGCGTGATTATAGCTTTGTGGGCGCGCTTGCGACGCTTTCCGGCAGCGGCAGCTGGAAATAGAAGTCGGCACCTTGGCCCCAGACCGAGTCAAAGCCTATGCTGCCACCCATATGCTCGACCAATTCGCGCGATATCGCCAGACCGAGCCCGGTGCCGCCTTTTTCGCGCGTATCGGAGGAATCGGCTTGGGCAAATTTTTGGAAAATACGCGCGCGGAATTCGGCCGGAATGCCATTGCCACGGTCGCTGACCTTGATCGTCACGGCCGTCGGCAGCAGGGTCGCGCGAATTTCCACGGTTTCACCAGGGGGCGAATATTTGATCGCGTTCGATAATAAATTCGACAACACCTGCATGAAGCGGTGGCTGTCGACTGCCAGGCTGATATCGGGTACCGGTTCGATCAGTTGCAGGCATACTCTACGTTGACTGCCGAAGGTAAGATTGCTTTCCACCGCTTGCGCCAGCAGGTTCGGCAAGGCATAGAGTTGAATATTGAACTGCATTTGGCCGGCGCTGAGCTTTTCCATATCGAGCAAGTCGTTGATCAGAAAACTCAGGCGTTGGCTGTTTTTGCTGGCAATGTTGAGCAACGGTGCTAAATTTTGTGGCAAAGCGCCGGTGGCACCGCCGAGTATCAGACCGAGTGCCCCTGAAATCGAGGTCAGCGGGGTGCGTAACTCATGGCTGACGGTCGAGATGAATTCATTTTTGATACGTTCCAAGCGTTTGCGCTCGGTGATATCGCGCATGAGTCCGATATACAGCGGGCGGCCGCGCCGTGTGACGGTCGAGATCGATAATTCGAGTGGGAAGATGCTGCCGTCTTTGCGGCGTGCTTCGATTTCCCGCGCCGTGCCGATCAGGTTTTCGATGCGGTTGCCGGTAAATCGCAGTACCGAATTCTGCGGTTCTGCCAAGATAGGCAAGAGCACGCTGAAGTGCTGTCCGGTTAATTGCTCTTGATGGTGAGCGTTTTTATGGTAAGCGAACATATCGGCGGCGGCAAAGTTGTAGGAGTCGATCAGGCCGCGATGGTCGACGGTGATGATACCGTCGAGGACGTTATCGAGTATCGCTTGGGTTTGGGCCGCTTGGTCTTGCATATTCTGGGCACTGATTTTGCTCTCGGTGATATCTTGAAAGGTACCGTAAATACGCTTGATGGCGCCATTCTGGTACTGTGGCAGCGCGATTACGCGCACCCAACGCTCATTGTTTCGGGTCGTCAGAATTTTAAATTCGCTGTCGAAACCCTCGCCTTTTTGCGCTGCTGCGGTAAACAACAGACGTACCCGATCTTGGTGCTTGCCCTTTTTGTAGAAGGCCAGCGCGTGCGTGACATTGACACAGTAATCGGGCGCGACTTCATGGATTTGTCGCGTTACCTTACTCCATTCAACGCGCTCGCTTTGCAAATCGTATTCCCAAGTACCGATGCGGGCAGCGGCATTCGATTGTTCCAGCAAGGCGTAGGCATGCGCCAGTTTTTCTTCGGCACTGCGTTCCATGGTGACATCCTGGTGGCTGCCCGCCATCACCAGCGGCGCGCCGTCGGCCGACCAACTGACCACGCAACCGCGATCGCGCACCCAGATCCAGTGGCCGTTTTTGTGACGCAGACGCGTCGTCATATCGTAGTGCGGCAGCTCGCCGCGGAAATGCTGCGCCAGCATGGCCGCCGATGCCTGCATTTCATCGGGATGGCACAGATTGAGCCAAGTGGTGATGGTGGTCGGCTGCAGCTCTTCCAAGGTATAGCCGAGCATTTCCGCCCAGCGTGCGTTGAAAGTAGTTTTACCGGTGGGGATGTGGCATTCCCACGTGCCGATATGGGTGCCTTCGATGATATTGGCCAAGCGCAGTTCACTGTCGCTGTGTTGTCGGGCGATATAGCCGGCATTGATCAACTGGCCGATGGCATTGGTAACCGGTTGTAGAAAATCAATCAAATTTTGATCATAGACTGGCGTCGCATTGGCCAAGCCGATCAGGGCGACGATCGTCTCGTCATGCCGTACCGGAATGGTCAGCCAATGTGGCCAGGCCGGTGCTGCCCCCAAGACTGCCGGTGTAGTACTTGCATCGGTACTGTACAGCAGCGCTTGACCGGTGCGCAGCGCATCCTGGCTCAGACTGAGCATTTGTCGGTAGTTCAGATTATTCTGTTTGTTTTTTTGCGCGCGCAAACGGGTTTTGCTATCCCAAGTCAGATCGGCAAGCGCGCACACTTCCAGCGCTGGCACGGCATTGACATGATCGACCACAGCGCTGATGAAACCGTATTGGCTGGCGCTGAGCTCTAACATTGTGCTTAATAAAGCATCGAAGCCTGTGCCGCGATCTTGTTCTTTGATGAATTGGGTTTGCGCCTGGGCGACTGCCTCGTTGAGTGCCTGCTGGCGCTGTAACGCGCGGTTCAACTGCATCCCACGCAGGCTGCTGTTGACCCAGTCGCCCAGCACATTGACGAATTCGCGGTCGAGCTGACTGAAGTCGCTGCTGCGCGCGCTGCGGTCAGCGAAACTCAAGCTGCCGTAGCGTTGGCCATCGAGATGCAGCGCCACACCGATATAGGCACGCAGCTGCGGGCCGTCGGCAGTGAGCGGTTCGCTCGGCGGCCCGAGGTCGGCAATCGCCGTCACCCCGCTGTCCTGCAGCAGATGATCGGTCTGGCTGGTTGGACTGAAAAAATGTTGACCCTCATGAAATTGTCCACCGGCCGACTGCAATACCCGAATCACGCTGTCCGCGCCGACGAATTCCGTGATCACGCCATCGGCCAGTTTTAAATACTGACAGCCGAGCGCCAAGGTTTCGCGTAACAACATCTGCGGGTCTTGCAAATTGAGTGAGGTAATACGGTTGAGCATGAGCATGGCGTCGTGCTGGCGTTGCGCTTGCTGGTTGCTGATTTCATGTTCTACACAATCGGCCAGATTACGCAAAATATGCAGTTCTGCCGCTGTCAGATGACGTGGCAGGGTATCGATCAGGCATAAGGTACCGAGACACTGTCCGCTGGCGCTGTGCAACGGAGCACCTGCGTAGAAACGAATGAAAGGTGGGCCCAATACCAGCGGGTTATCGGCAAAGCGCGCATCGCTGAGGGCATCGTCGATACAAAAAATCTCTGCCGATAAAATCGCATGACCACAGAAAGAAATATCGCGGCCGGTTTCGCAGGCATCGAGCCCCTGACGTGATTTGAACCATTGGCGCTCACTATCGATCAGCGAGATCAGGACGATCGATGTATTAAAAATTTGCTGCGCTAGGTCAGTCAAGCGGTCGAAGCGGGCTTCGGCCGGGGTGTCGAGCAAACCGGATGCGCGCAAGGCATCGAGGCGTTGCGTTTCATTATCGGGAATACGAGGCGGTTGCATGGTCGCTTAGCAAAAAAAAGTTATCGTCATGGTGGCTGATGTTTCGTCGCTGGCATCGTTAACCAGGCTCAGGCAGCGCGTCGGCTGCGGCATGCACGGCCAACCAGTCTGTCAGCGCTTGGCCGTATAAGGGTTTGCTGACTAAATAGCCCTGCATGGCATCGCAGCCCAGTCGTTCCAATACAGCGCGTTCGGCCGGCGTTTCTATGCCTTCGGCGATGACGCTGAGTCCAAGGCCGTGGCCCATGTCAATAATGGTCTTGACCAAGCCTTGGGTATGGCTGTGCAGATCGATGTCGGTGACAAAGCTGCGATCGATTTTAAGTTCATTGACGGGCAATTTTTGTAAATATGCCAGCGATGAATAGCCGGTGCCGAAATCATCGATGGAAATACCGATGCCGGTGGCGCGTAAGCGTTGCAGTAATTCGATGGCGCTGGCAGGATCTTCCATGATGCCGCTTTCGGTGATTTCCATGCGCAGCAAGTGCGGCGCAATCTGTGCTTGTTGCAGCCGCGCGGCTACCCGTTCGGGAAATTGTTTGTCGCGCAAATCTTGGGTACTCACGTTGATGGCAATGCTCAGATTTGGATAAGTGCTTTTCCAGTCAGACAAGGTGCTCAGCGCACTCTCGAGTATCCATTCGGTGATGAGGCTGATATAACCAGTGCGTTCGGCGAAGGGAATGAATTCGGCCGGCGAAATGAAGCCGCGCTGCGGATGCTGCCAACGTACCAAGGCTTCGAAACCATACACGCGCGAATCGGCCAGCATGATCTTCGGTTGCAGCCACATTTGCAGTTCTGCCGCTTTGACGGCGGCACGTAAATCCGATACCAAGCTCAGATGCGTCAGGCGCGAGGCTTCTTGCGCGTCGCTGTACCAAGCTAATTGGCGCATGCTATGTTTGGCCGCATACAAGGCCACTTCAGCATTGCGCAGCAGGTTTAGTAAGCTCAGCGCGACTGCGCCGCTGATTGCCAAGCCATATACCAAATTGATGTCGATCGCATGCGGGCCGCAGCGTACCGGTATATCCATGGCGCTGTCTATGCGTTGCTGCAGCTCGTTCACGCTGCTGTGATCGCGCGCGCAAAACAAAACTGCGAACATGCCGCCGGCTAATTTGATCAACACCGCTGGCCGGAGGAGGTCGTGTGTGCTGACGATCGCGGCCAGGCGCCGCGCGACTTCAGCGATGACGGTGTCGCCACTGTCGAAACCCAAAGTTTCATTGACGCTTTTTAAGCGTGCCAAGTCCATCAGTATCAGCGCATGGTGGCGCATGTCGGTGTGCCCGAAATGTTTCAGCAAGAAGGTGCGATTGGGCAGCGTGGTGAGCGGGTCATAATACGCCAATTGTTCAATTTCTTTTTCGCGCACAGCAATCGCGCTGGCCATGGTATTCAAGGCCAGGCCGACTTCATTGACTTCTTCTGTGCGCGTGACCGGCACCTTGGAGTGGTAGTCGCCAGCGGCGATGTTGAGCGCGCTCGATTGCAATTGCGCCAGCGGTGCCACCACACTGCGCGTGGTCAACCAAGCCAGCAGTGCCGCTGCCAGCAAGGCCAGCACCGACAATACGATGGCCAACAGAGCGGTATGGGCCAGCGCCGCTTGCGATTGCTGTTGAGATTCTTGAATTAGCTTTTGTTCATGCAGCAGTAAGCGATTTGATTCTTCCAACAAAGCGCTCAGGGCAGGTTGCACATCATCGGAAAAACTCAGCTTGGCGGCTTCCTGGCCCTCCTCTTCGAGCAGATTGACCAGTGCAATATACATATGCTGATAATTATCGCGGCGTAATTCCAAGCGCTGCAGCGTGTCGATTTGTTCCTGATCGCTGAGTTTTTGTTTAAGCGCGATGATCAGCGCGCTGATGCGGCGGTTCTTTTCATCGACACCGGTGTACTCATTGATACGTTTGTCGCGCGTCGCGGTCAGCAACTGCAACAAGGCACTGCTGACGCTTTCGGTCGACAGGCTCAGCGCCTGTACCTCGAGCAGGCTGCCGATTTCGGTATTGGCGAATTGCGCGTCGAGACGCGTCATGCGGTTGATTTGCCCGTACAGCAGTAAGATCACGATCAGAAATAAAGCCAGCAACAAGCCGTAACTCAGGGCCAGGCGCACGCCGATGCGGCGCAGTCTGAGTGTAAGGGAAATCTTTTCCAGCAAAGAGTGCATAAGCAGTGGGGGTAAAAAAACGTGAGTCAGGTATTGTTACGCGGAACGACGGTTTCGGCAATCATAGCCTGTAAACCGGACGCTGTCCTTGTGCGCTGCGGCTGATTCAATCACTACGGCTAGCTTGCAGCCGCTGCAGTATCAAATCGACGATCAATTGTTCGGCATCGAGAAAATCGCCTTCCAACAAAGGACTATGACCCAGTACCAGACTCATTTGCATGCTGAAATCGGCATACGACTGGGTCATGGCCCAAATCAGAAACAGTAAATGGGTGGGATTGACGGCGGCAATTTTTCCTTGACTGATCCAGAGTTCGAATACGGCGATATCTTTTTTCAGCAAGGGTAAGATTTTTTCGCGCAAGCGTGCACCGTAGATCGGTGCCCCGCTGATCACTTCCATCGCGTAGACCCGTGAGGCTTGCGGCTGCTCGCGCGAAAAACGCAATTTGGCGGCGATGTAACTGCGCAGCAACTGAGCCGGCTCTTGCTCTTGGTCGGCCAAAATATCCATTCGTTCCAACCATTGATCGAGCACTCGGTCGAGCACAGTTTGATACAGGCATTGTTTGTTGGCGAAGTAGTACAGCAGGTTCTGCTTGGAGATGCCGGCGCGCTCGGCAATGCTGGCTACCGAACTGCCGGCATAGCCGGCTTCGGCAAATACTGCCACCGCGCTTTGCAAGATACGCGCTTGCAGCGCATCGCGCTGACTGGAGTGGGGACGTTTATCCATGATTGGCCAGAAACTCACTGAGCACGCTGCCAGTTGTATAGGCGATATTAAAGCGGAACCACGGATGGGGGCTGGCTGTGAGGCGGAAAAAATCATTTGGTGCCAACAGTATGCCAGCTTGTAAGGCGCTCTTGGCGATGCTGGCGGCGCTGAGCTTGGAGTCGGGCCAGCCGGCGCTGATGAACATGCCGCCGCGTGGCTCGGCCAGAGGCGTCAGGCCGGCCGTGAGCAGCAATTGCAGGGCGGCGTCGCGGCTGCTGTCGAGTTGACGCTTGAGTTTTTCCAGCATGCGTCGGTACAGGCGCGAACTGATCGCGTGCAGTACCGCACGTTCATTGATTTCCGAGGTGGTCAGACCGGCCAGCATCTTGATGCGTACCAGTTCATCGATCAGCGAGTGCGAGGCACACACCGAGCCGACCCGTAAGGTGGGCGAGAGGGTTTTGGAAAAACTGCCGACCCGTATCACGCGGCGCAAGCCATCCATCGCCGCCAGCGAGGGTTCGGCGCGCACGCAGAGTTCGCGGTAAATATCGTCTTCAACCAGCCAGAAGTCATATTGTTCGGCCAAGGCCAGCAAGCGGTGCGCCTGAGTTTGACTCAGACTGGTACCGAGCGGATTATGTAGCACGGTGTTGACGAACATCAGTTTCGGTTGGTGCAGCAGCGCTTTGGCACACAGGCTGTCGAGATCGAGCCCGTCGGCGTCGCGCGCAATACCGACCGGGATGCAACCGTGATGGCGGATCAGCGACAGCAGATTACTGTAGCCCGGATCTTCGACCAGCACGGTGTCACCGGGTTTGCACAGGGTGCGCAGAATCAGATCGAAAGCATGGGTGGCACCGTGGGTGAGCACGATTTGTTCGGCATCGACTTGAAACAAATCCGCCGTCAGCGTGGCGGCCAATTGCTGGCGCAAGCTGGGAAAACCGAGTGGATTGCCGTAGCCGCGCAAGCGCTGGCTGGGAATTCGCACCGCCTGGCGCAAGGCATCGAGCAAGATGTCGTCACCATACCACTCCGGCGGCAGCCAGCCGGAGCCGACCGGCAGCGCGCTCGAGACGCCGGAATACAGTTCCGGGTTGAGCGCATCCAGTGCATGGGGCAGCCCGAGCGGCGGCGCGGCTTGCGTTGGTGCCGACGCGCGGTTGACAAAATAGCCGGAACCGCGGCGCGAGCTGAGCAGACCGAGCGTGATCAGACGCTCATACGATTCCACTACGGTAAAGGTGCTGACGGCATTGCATTTGGCGAATTGCCGCACCGATGGCATCTTGCGGCCCACCGGCAACTGATTCAACTGTATCAGGCGCGTGATTTCCTGCACGATTTGCTCTACCAAGCTGGCTTGGCGACTGCGTGCCAGCGTCACTTGCGGCCAGAGTAAAGCTTCGGCGTCGGGCATGACTTGCATGAGAGATTTCCTGTGGTTGGTGGGGCGGCGCATCATATAACTGTACAGGTAAAAAAAACTATACGGTTGGGTCGATTTGATCTGGCTGTATCTGTTGCCGAACTTTGGCCTTCATTAGGATTTCAACATAGTTTTACCGATTGGTAAATTGTTTTCAGGAGAACTGCATGCTCAGCAAGCAACAATTAAATGCGTATTGGATGCCCTTCACCGGCAATCGTGATTATAAACAAGCGCCACGTTTGGTGGCTTCGGCCGCCGGCATGTATTACCGCGATCAAGATGGGCGCGATATTCTCGATGGTACCGCCGGCTTGTGGTGTGTCCCGCTGGGTCATTCTCACCCGACTATCGTGCGGGCGGTGCAGCAGGCTGTGGCCACGCTCGATTATGCGCCGGCTTTTCAGATGGGGCATCCGGCGGCGTTTGAATTGGCCGAACAATTGATCGATTACAGTGGCCAACATTTCGGCCAAGTGTTTTATACCAATTCCGGTTCGGAAGCGGTCGATACGGCCCTCAAGATGGTGCTGGCATATCATCGTGTACGTGGCGAGGCGCAGCGTACCCGCTTCATCAGTCGCGAACGTGGTTATCACGGGGTTGGTTTCGGCGGTATGTCGATCGGCGGTTTGCCGGCCAATCGTAAACAATTCTCTACCTTGTTGGCTGGTGTTGACTATCTGCCGCACACGCATAATCTGGAAAAAAATGCTTTCAGCCGCGGCTTGCCCGAATATGGCACGCATCTGGCCGATGAACTCGATCGTTTGGTGGCTTTACATGATGCCTCGACCATTGCCGCCGTCATCGTTGAACCCTTATCCGGTTCGGCCGGGGTGATTTTGCCACCGCAAGGCTACCTCAAACGCTTGCGCGAATTGTGTGATAAGCACGGCATTCTGCTCATTTTCGACGAAGTCATCACCGGTTTCGGACGTATGGCCACGCCATTCGCCTGCGATTATTTTTCTGTCTATCCCGATCTGATGACGACTGCCAAGGGTCTCACCAACGGTGTCGTTCCTATGGGCGCGGTGTTCAGCAAACAGATGATTTACGACGCTCTGCTCGAGAGCCCGGCCGGCATAGAATTTTTCCATGGCTATACCTATTCCGGTCACCCGCTGGCATGTGCGGCCGGTTTGGCGGCCTTACAGGTATTTAAAGAAGAAAAAGTACTGGAACATGCGCAAAGCATGACGGCGTATTGGGAAGACGCGCTGCATTCGCTCAAAGGCTTGCCGCATGTGATCGATCTGCGCAATGTCGGTTTGATCGGTGCGATTGAATTGGCCTCGCGCCCGGGTCAAGTCGGCGCACGAGCCATGGCCGTGTACAAACAAGCGTTCGCCGAAGGCGTGCTGATTCGTACCACCGGCGACATCATCGCCTTATCGCCACCGCTGGTTCTTGAAAAACACCACATCGATCTATTGTTCGGCAAGCTCACCGAGATACTGAAAAAAATCGATTGATTTCTCCTCGAAATCTGAGGACGAGCGCGCACGCTTTCACTTTCAGGAGTCACTATGTTGCAAGCTTTAAAGCATTTGGCATCAGCACAATCCGAACCTGAGGTCTTGGCGGCACAGTTTGCCGATTTGGTACCAGCCCTGAGCGCGCGGGCCGCGGCGCTCGAGAGTGCGCGCTGTTTGTATTGCTATGATGCGCCGTGCATGCGCATTTGCCCGACCCAGATCGATGTGCCGGGGTTTATACAACACATCGCCACTGGCAATATCGAGGGGGCCGCGGTCGGTATTTTGCAGCAAAACATACTCGGTGCCAGTTGCGCGCGCGTTTGTCCTACCGAAATTCTGTGCGAGCAGGCCTGCGTGCGCAATCATGCCAGCGAAGCCGCACCGGTACGCATCGGCTTGTTACAGCGCTATGCGCTCGATAACACCAAGTTTTCCAGCCATCCGTTCGCGCGCGCAGCGGCCAGCGGCCACACCGTGGCCGTGGTTGGTGCTGGTCCGGCCGGCTTGGCATGCGCGCATAGGCTGGCCATGCGCGGCCATGACGTGGTGATTTTCGAGGCACATGACAAACCGGGCGGTCTCAATGAATACGGCATCGCCCGCTACAAATTGCCCGATGCGGTGGCGCAGAAAGAAATCGAATTTTTACTCGGTATCGGTGGAATCACGCTGCGTTATCAGCAAGAACTCGGCAAGAATCTGCATCTCAGCGATTTACTGCGCCAGCATGCCGCCGTGTTTCTGGCACTCGGCTTGGCGGCCAGTCGTCGGCTCGGACTGTGTGGGGAAGATGCGCCGGGCTTGCTGCCGGCGGTAGAGTATATCGCTGCCTTGCGTCAAGCCGAAGACTTAAGCGCTTTGCCACTGCCACGCAGCTGCATCGTGATCGGGGCCGGCAATACCGCCATCGATATGGCGGTGCAGATCGCTCGGCTCGGTGCCGAACAAGTCACGCTGGTGTACCGCCGTGGTGCAGCCCAGATGTCGGCGACCTTGCACGAGCAATCGATTGCTCGGCAAAATCAGGTCAGGATAGTTACTTGGGCAGCACCGCAGCAAGTCTTGCTCGACCAAGAAGGCCGCGTGTGTGGCATGCGTTTCGAGCGTACCCGCGAAGTCGCTGGCTTACTCAGTGGTAGCGGTGAAAGCTTCGAATTACCCGCGCAAGCGATTTTCACGGCGCTGGGACAAACGCTGGAACGCAGCGCGCTGGCCGGAACTGATGGATTGCAGTTCTCGCACGATAAAATTGCCGTCGACGCCGCCTATCGCACCAGTCTGATGCGTGTGTATGCCGGTGGCGATTGCATCGCTGCCGGGCAGGATTTGACGGTACAAGCGGTACAACACGGCAAGCTCGCGGCCGACGCGATCGACCACGATTTGAAAGCACAGGTAAACCATGGCTGATCTCTCCATCAATTTTGCCGGTATCAAAGCCCCCAACCCTTTTTGGCTCGCTTCGGCACCCCCGACCGACAAGGCCTACAACGTGATACGCGCCTTTGAAGCCGGTTGGGGTGGCGTGGTGTGGAAAACCTTGGGCGAAGATCCAGCGCCGGTGAATGTGTCTTCACGTTATTCGGCGCACTTTGGAAAAAATCGCGAAGTCATCGGTTTCAATAACATCGAACTCATTACCGACCGCAGCTTGGCCATCAATCTGCGCGAGATCACGGCAGTCAAACAGGCTTGGCCCGATCGCGCGATGATTGTCTCGCTGATGTTTCCGTGCGAAGAAGAGAGTTGGAAGCGCGTGTTGCCATTGGTAGAAGCGACCGGGGCCGACGGCATAGAATTGAATTTCGGTTGTCCGCACGGTATGCCGGAACGCGGCATGGGTGCTGCGGTTGGGCAAGTGCCGGAATATGTCGAGCGCATCACGCGCTGGTGTAAACAATATTGTTCCTTACCGGTTATCGTCAAACTGACCCCCAATATCACCGATGTGCGGCTGCCGGCCCGCGCAGCCCGCGCTGGCGGTGCCGATGCGGTCTCGCTGATCAATACCATCAATTCCATCACCTCAGTCGATCTCGAGCAAATGATTGCTCGCCCCATCGTCGGTCAGCAAAGCACCCATGGTGGCTATTGTGGCCCGGCGGTGAAACCGATCGCCCTCAATATGGTGGCCGAAATCGCTCGTGACCCCGCTACCCGCGGTTTGCCGATCTCGGGCATAGGCGGCATCGGCAATTGGCGCGACGCGGCCGAATTTTTAGCACTTGGTGCCGGTTCGGTGCAAGTCTGCACCGCCGCGATGCTGCATGGCTTTCGCATCGTCAACGAAATGTGCGATGGTTTGTCGCGCTGGATGGATCAGCACGGTTATGCGACGATCGCCGATTTTTCCGGCAAGGCCATCGCCAATACCACCGACTGGAAATACCTCGATATGAATTACGAGGTCGTTGCCGCCATTGACCAAGATCTGTGCATCGCTTGCGGGCGTTGTTATATCGCCTGTGAAGATACCTCGCACCAATCGATCTCTCAATTGATCGATGCGAACGGCGCACGGCGCTACGAAGTCAAGACGGCCGAGTGCGTCGGTTGCAATCTGTGCCAGATCACTTGTCCGGTCGAGAATTGCATCAGCATGTTGCCGCAGAACAATGGCAAAGCCTATATGAATTGGACTGAGGATGCGCGCAACCCCCGTGCGGTGTTGAAGTAGCGACTTGCCAGTGTGTCGGCGCGTCGCTGTGCTCGAGACGGTAGCTGGAACGAAGCTTGCTGAGTCAATATGGTAGGCTGCTGACACCAGCACCCGTATCACCACCTTACAACAGGGAAGACAACATGCAAGCAGAAAACAATCCGCTCTGGAATGCCGATTTGGCACCGACTACCGAGGCCCAGAGAACCTGGCGCTGGTATCACTTCGCCGCCTTGTGGGTTGGAATGGTCATGTGTATTCCCGCCTATACGCTGGCAGCCAGTTTGATAGAAGGTGGCATGTCCGGCTATCAGGCGGTGTGGACGGTATTTCTGGCCAATGCCATCGTGCTGGTGCCGATGCTCTTGATCGGCCATGCCGGTGCCAAATACGGTATCCCCTACGCGGTGTTGGCACGTAGCTCATTCGGCGTGCGCGGTGCGCGCTTACCTGCACTGATGCGCGCCATCGTTGCTTGCGGTTGGTACGGTATACAAACCTGGTTTGGTGCCCAGATGATCTACACCTTGGGTGGAGTTTTGCTCGGTCATCCGCTCGGCGGTGAGCCGATTGCCGGGCTAGGCATTAACGTCGCCCAGTTGCTGTGCTTTTTACTGTTCTGGGGTATCCAGTTTTGGTACATTTTTCACGGCATGGATGCGATACGCCGACTCGAAACATATACCGCACCACTCAAAATTCTGATTTGTTTTTTACTCTTAGGCTGGGTCTACAACCAGGTCGGCAGCTTCGGTCCTTTACTCGATCAGCCATCGCAATTCGTCGCCGGTGGCAAAAAAGCCGGGCAATTCTGGATCGTGTTCTGGCCTTCCTTGACGGCCATGGTCGGCTTCTGGGCCACGCTGGCATTGAATATTCCTGACTTCACGCGTTTTGCCAAATCGCAGAAAGATCAATTACTCGGCCAGACCATAGGCTTGCCGGCACCGATGGGTTTGCTGGCGCTGTTGGCGGTGATCGTCACCTCGGCCACCGTAGTCTTGTACGGCAAAGCCTTATGGGATCCGGTCGATGTCGCCAGTCGCATGAGCGGCGCAGCAGTCTTGATCGCTTTGGTGATTCTGCTGATCGATACCGTATCGGTGAATTTGGCGGCCAACTTGGTCGGCCCGGCCTATGATTTTTCTGCCCTGCATCCACAGCGCATTTCTTACCGCACGGGTGGCTATATCACCGCCTCGATCGCCTTGGTGATGATGCCCTGGAAGATACTCGAAACCACACAAGGCTATGTCTTCACTTGGTTGATCGGGTATTCGGCTTTGCTCGGGCCGATCGCTGGTATTCTGATCGTCGATTACTACTTGATCCGCAAAACCCGCATCGAATTGGCCGAACTTTACAGCGATACCGGTATCTACAGTTATCGGCAAGGCTGGAATCCGGCCGCAGTGATTGCCTTTGTACTTGGGGTGTTACCGAATCTTCCCGGCTTTTTGCATGCGGCTTTCCCGGCCAGCTTTGGCGCTGTCGCAGCAGTATGGAATACGCTCTACACCTATGCCTGGTTTGTCGGTCTGGCACTGGCGGGATCGGTGTATTTGATCTTGATGAAACTTAAAAAATAAGCGGCGACAGCGGTCGCTCTCGAACTTCTTGGAGGCAGTATGAGCATCCTGATACGTGGCGCGACCGTGGTCAACGCCGATAGGGAATTTCGCGCCGATGTTGTGTGCGCGGACGGTAAGATTGTCGCCATCGGTGCGGCACTGGAAGCGCCACTCGGTGCCGAAATCATTGATGCCGATGGCTTGTACCTGATGCCGGGTGGGATAGACCCGCATACGCATATGCAGTTGCCCTTCATGGGTACGGTGACGCAAGATGATTTTTTCAGCGGCAGTGCCGCCGGGCTGGCCGGCGGCACCACCAGCATCATCGATTTCGTCATTCCCGCACCACAACAAAATTTACTGGATGCCTATCATCAGTGGCGCGGCTGGGCCGCTAAAGCCGCCGCCGATTATTCGTTTCATGTTGCCATCACTTGGTGGGATGACAGCGTGCACGCCGATATGGAAACCTTGGTCACGCAACATGGTGTCAATAGTTTCAAACACTTCATGGCCTACAAAAACGCTATCATGGCCGATGATGAAATTCTGGTAAAAAGCTTTCGCCGTGCGCGCGAGCTCGGTGCCATACCGACCGTGCATGCGGAAAATGGCGAGCTGGTCTATCTGTTGCAGCAGGATTTATTGGCGCGGGGAGAACGCACGCCGGCGGCGCATCCGGCTTCGCGTCCGCCGCTGGTGGAAGGTGAAGCGGCACAGCGCGCCATCGCCATCGCGGCCGTGCTCAATACCCCGCTGTACATCGTGCATGTCTCGTGTACTGATTCGCTCGACGCCATCGCGCGCGCCAGAGCGCGCGGGCAGCGCGTGTATGGCGAGGTATTGGCCGGCCATTTAGTAGTCGACGACAGCGTCTATTACCAGCCCGATTTTGCCGCCGCCGCTGCGCATGTGATGAGTCCGCCATTTCGCAGCAGCGAACATCAGCGGGCCTTATGGCAAGGCTTGCAGGGCGGTAATCTGCATACCACGGCGACCGACCATTGCACGTTTTGCGCCGGCCAAAAAGCTGCCGGACAAGACGACTTCACAAAAATTCCCAATGGTTGTGGCGGTGTCGAAGAACGTATGATGGTGTTGTGGGATGCCGGCGTCAACAGCGGTCGCCTGACCCGTTCCGAATTCGTCAAAGTCACCTCGACCAATTGCGCACAAATTTTCAATATCTATCCGCGTAAAGGCGTGGTCGCGGTCGGTGCCGATGCCGATCTGGTGTTATGGGATCCGGCCGGCAGCAAGACGCTGTCGGCCGCCACCCAGTTTTCGCGCGGCGACTTCAATGTATTCGAAGGCCGCCGTGTGCGCGGCATTCCGACTCACACCATCAGCGCCGGTCGCTTGGTATTTTGTCAGGGCGACTTGCGGGCCCAAGCAGGTGCCGGCAATTACGTCAAACGGCCGCCGTTTACGGCAGTCTTCGAAGCCTTGGATAAACAAGGCGCACACTCACTTTCGGAGTAATGAACATGGAAACAGCAGCAATTCGTATCGATGGCGACCGACTCTGGAGCGCCTTGATGGAACTGGCGCAGATTGGTGCAACGCCTAAGGGTGGGGTGAAACGGCTGGCGCTGAGTGAGCTCGACCGCCAGGCGCGCGACTTGGTGATTCAATGGGGCCGCGCCGCTGGCCTTAGCATCACAACCGACCAGATCGGCAATGTTTTCATGCGCCGTGCCGGGCTCGATCCGACCCGCGCGCCGGTGATGGCCGGCAGCCATATTGATACCCAACCTACCGGCGGTAAATTTGATGGCAATTATGGTGTGCTGGCGGCACTCGAAGTCATGCGCAGCTTAAACGATCATGGCATTCACACTGAGGCGCCATTGGAAGTCGCATTTTGGACAAATGAAGAGGGTTCGCGCTTTGTGCCGGTGATGATGGGCTCGGGCGTATTTTGCGGCGCCTTCAGTCTCGCACATGCGTATGCCGCCACGGATGTCGACGGCTGCACGGTGCTGCAAGAATTAAGCCGCATCGGCTATCTCGGCAGCGAAGTGCCGGGCCAGCATCCTATCGGTGCGTATTTTGAAGCGCATATCGAACAGGGGCCGGTGCTCGAAGATGCAGACGTCGTCATCGGCGTGGTACCCGGCGTACTCGGCCTGTCTTGGTATGATTGTATCGTCACCGGCATGGAAGCGCATGCTGGCCCGACGCCTATGGCCTTACGCAAAGATGCTTTGCAAGTCGCCACCGGCATCATGCAAGAGGTGGTTCACATCGGGAATCGCTATCCACCTTATGGTCGCGGTACGGTCGGCATGGTGCAAGTATTCCCGAACAGCCGCAATGTGATTCCCGGCGAAGTCAAATTCAGCATCGATTTACGCAATGTCACGCCAGAACTGCTCGATACCATGCATGCTGAAATCCTGGCCTATGTCGAACAGACCGCACAGCGCAGCGGTTTGCAGATTACTCTGGAGCGGGTGTCGTCTTTCCCACCCTGTCCGTTTCATCCTGATTGCGTCAGTGCTGTACGCAGCGCCACCGCGCTGCTCGGTTACAGCAGCATGGATGTGGTATCAGGGGCCGGGCATGACGCCATTTACGCCGCCCGAGTTGCGCCGGCAGGTATGATTTTCGTGCCCTGCAAGGATGGTATCAGCCATAACGAAATCGAAGACGCACAGCCTACGCATCTGGCGGCCGGCTGCAATGTGCTGCTGCATGCCATGCTCAGTCAGGCTGGCGCGATTTCTTGAAGCGGGAGTTGTTCTGCACTTGCTCAAGGCTCGAACAATTGCCGTTCCATCAAATCAGCCAAATCCGCTGCCGCTACCGGCGCATCGTCGCGCAGACTGACGGCGATGTGGCTGCGGTTTTGCAGTGATTTATTTTGGCTGGTTTTCCATTTCCCGCTCAGACGGGTCAGCGTAATCTCAATGCCGATGATCTCATTCATCAAGTTGCGAATATAGTCGGGCGGCGCATCGCTGACTTGCCACGGCTGTGACCGCGGGGTTTCGAAATGCTGCGTGAGATCGGTCAACAAGGCGAGAAAGACGGCCGGATCTTCGACCAATTGTATCCGTCCATAAGCCTGCACGACCGCATAGTTATAAGTCGGCACCACGGCACCATTGAGTTTTTTTTCGGCATACCAACTCGGTGTGATGTAGGCACTCGGTCCTTGAAACAGCAGCATTACTTGGTCTTGATTTTTCCACAGTGGATTATTTCTGGCCACATGTCCGCGCAGCGTGCCGAACGGTGCAGCGGCAGTTGGCGCGCTCAGCAGCATAGGCAGGTAATCGGCGTCGAGTCCGTGCTCATCATGATGGACTAAGCAAGCCAGCGGATGGGCCGCGATCAGTTGTTGCAAAACTTCGAGGCGGTTTTCGATGAAGTGGGCTGGTTGATACATCGTCTTCAGCGCGCCATGATAGTGACTTCGGCACGCACCGAATTGGCGATGTAGCAGTGTTCATGCGCGAGCTCGTGCAGGGCGTTGATTTGCTCTGCTGTCGCTGTTTTGTCACCGGAAAACAGCACGCGCGGGCGCAGCGTGATGGCGGAAATATACAGGCGGCCACGTTCGTTTTTACTCATCGTGCCGATGGCTTCATCATCATAGGTATCGATGATATAGCCTTGTTTGCAGGCGAAGGCGAGAAAAAACAACATATGGCAACTGGCCAGCGCCGCGATCAGGGCTTCTTCGGGGTCGACATTTTCGGCCAGCGAATACGGCAGCGGTACCGAAGACGGTGCCGACGAAGCCGGCACACTCAGGCCACCGTCGAATTTCCATTCATGTGCGCGGCTGTATTTGTTGTCGGAAAATTCCTGTTGCTGGCGTTGCCAAATGACTTGCGCTTGATAGTTATCCATCGCTGTTCTCCATTAGGGGTTCAATGAGAAGAGTTTAGCGTGAAAGTTTTCGCGATGGCATTTTGTGATGAAAAAAAATGCTGGCGGGTTTTGCTACTGAGGGGAGGGGATGCCACATTCTGCGCGCAGAGGACTCGTGGTCGTCTGCGCTACAGCAGTCCCGGCACCTATGATAAAGGGCGGAAGCGGATGGCGTGATTCTGTATTACAGAATCGGATTTGCGTGATCGGCAATAAAAAAAGGGCGCACGAAGTCGACTGCGAGGGTCGCGGTCAAACAATTTTCAAGCGAGGGTGGGGGAGAACTTAAAGGCAGCCACCGAGGACGCGAGGCCTTTAAGCGGTCGCTAGTCGTAGTAGCGCCAGCGTCAAGGACAGGCGTACGCAGCACGGCGATGGCTGTGTGGATGCAAACTGGCGACGGCGAATAATAGCGATTTCGGACATGGTAGTTTTTGTATGCAACGTGAAAATGATTGATCAGAGCAATGCGATGATGCGGTGAAACGAGCAAGGCAGATCAGGTGAAACGAGGTTTGGTAATACGTACAGCGCAGACTGATTCAGCGTAGCGCTAGTAGGGTCAGTAGTGATAGCAGCATCAGAGCGGAAACGGCCAGCACAGCTTGGTGCAGCTTGGCTTGTTTCGCGACGGTGATGTGTGTTGGAGAGGACATGGCTCTAATATAATCCTGAAGTACGCGTGGCGTCAAGCGCCAATTATCCATGTTGTGTGCGACTCAAATGCTGCGCTTCAGATCGCCGCCCCGAATGAGCTCGCAAATTACTTTTGTAAACGGTTTGATATCCTGTCCTGTTGATTTTCAGCCAGCGCAGATTAAATCTGCGCTTTCCTTGGTATCACACTTACCAAATCGTGACGCGCTGTTGCGGTGCCAAATACATCTGGTCGCCCGGCTTGAGTTCGAATGCGGTATAAAACGCCGGCAAATTCATCAATGGCAAATTGCTGCGCGCAGCGCCAGGAGAATGCGGGTCTATGCTCAACAAGCGTATGGCTTCGGCATCGCGCGTTTTGGTGCGCCACACCTGCGCCCAGCCGAGTATCAAGCGCTGCTCACCGGTATAGCCATCGATCAGTGCTGCGGGCTTACCTTGGAGCGAGAGCTGATAGGCTTTGAGTGCGATCGCCAGGCCGGAATTATCGGCGATGTTTTCACCCAGCGTCAGGGCACCATTGATGTTGTAACCGGGCAGCGGGCTGTAGGCGGCGTATTGTTTGACCAAGGCGGTGGTGAGTTGTTTGAAGTTGTGTTTATCCGTTTCGCTCCACCAATCGCGCAGATTACCATCGCCATCGTAGTGGCTGCCGGAATCATCAAAGCCGTGGCTGATCTCATGGCCGATCACGGCACCGATGCCACCATAGTTGACGGCATCATCGGCTTGGCGGTTGAAAAACGGTACTTGCAAGATCGCCGCCGGGAAGACGATTTCATTCATGCGCGGATTAAAATAGGCATTCACCGTCTGCGGACTCATGAACCACTCACTGCGGTCCACCGGCTGACCGAGTTGAGCCAGTTTGCGGCGATATTCATGACTGCGGCCGCGCCGGATGTTGCCGAGCAAATCGTCCGCGGCTATCTTGAGTTCACTATAATCGCGCCATTTGTCGGGGTAGCCGATCTTGGGCGTGAACTTGGCCAGTTTGGCGAGCGCTTCTTGTTTCGTGGCGGGGCTCATCCAACTCAGTTCTTGTATGCTGTGGCGGTAGGCTAAGATCAAATTGCCGACCAATTGTTCCATCTTGGCTTTGTCTGCCGCCGAAAAATATTGTGCCACATACAGCTTGCCGACAGCATCGGGTAAGCTTTCTTCGACCCGCGCAACGGCGCGCTTCCAGCGTGCTTGATTTTCCGGAATGCCGCGCAGGGTGACGCTGTTGAAGGCGAAATGTTGATCGGCGTAGCGTTGCGATAGAAAAGGTGCGTAAGCGTCAAGCACTTTCCATTTGTAATAGGCTTGCCAGACCGGCAGTGGGGTGTCTTGCAGTATGCCTGCCATTGCGCGCAGGTAGGAATCTTGGCGCACAATCAGGTAACTGGTACGCGTGCCGACGCCGCTGGCGTCGAGGTAAGCGCGCCAATCGAAGTCGGGCAGCAGTTCAGACAGTTTGGCGACCTCGATTTTATGATAGGTTTTGAGCGGATCGCGGTTCTCGACTTTACTCCACTGAATTTTAGCCAGCGCCGTTTCCAGCGCCAAAATCGCTGCGGCATGGTCTTTGGCCGTACTGTCACCGCTCATGCTCAGCATTTTTTCCAGATGTAGCAAGTAGGCTTGCCGATAGCCCTGCATCTTGGCATCGTCTTTGAGATAGTAATCACGGTCCGGCATACTCAGTCCGCCTTGCCCCAGGTAGACCGCATAGCTGCGCGCATCACGCGCATCCTGACTGATGCTTAATTGCAGTGGTAGGGAGAGCTCGAGTTCGGACAAGCTGGCCATCAGTGCCGGTAATTGTTGACGCGAGCTCAGCGCATCGATCTGTGCAAACAAGGGGGCCAGCGGTTGGCTGTCGAGTGTATCGATACGCGACTGATCCATGAAACTGCGGTACAGGTCGGCGACTTTTCTTTGTTCGCTGTCGGCCGCCAAGTCAGGGGCGGCGGCGAGTCCGGTAATGATGGCATGGGTCCGTTGTTCGGAGAGATCACGCAAATGATCGAAGGCACCGAAGCGCGCCCGATCTGCCGGTATCTCGGTGCGTTCCATCCATTTGCCTGATACATAGCGGTAAAAATCATCTTGCGGTCGCACGCTGTGGTCTTGCCATTGCAAGTCTATGCCGGAGACGGGCAGGGCAGCATGCGATGTGGCCGCCATACTGGCCAGCGGTGAACAGGAGGCCAGTAAGGCCAGTGAAATCAGGGTGCGGCGCATAAGAATTCCTCTATGTAGGGATGAGGTCAATGACAGTGAGCGTTACTGGTCTTGGACAAAAAAAGGTCCAATGAGTTCAGTTGTCGCTGAACTCATTGGACCTCTGAGAGCGACTGATTATTGCTGCGCGCGTGCAGCCTTGCGGTAGACATAAATCAGCATGGCGGCACCGGCAGCGATCATCGGCAGCGATAGCATTTGGCCGGCGGATATCGTCAGTCCGGCAAAACTGACTTCATAATCAGGCACGCGGAAATACTCGGTAAAGAAACGCGCGCAACCGTACAGCATGACGAACATGGCACCGACGGCCAGTGGCGGGCGCGCTTTGCGCGCATAGATCCACAACAGTACGAATAACAACACGCCGTCGACCAGCGCCTGATACAGCGGCGAGGGATGAACCGGATGATCGACACCAGGCCAGATCATGGCCCACGGCAGATCGGCGGAAGCAATCCGACCCGGTAATTCGTGATTGATAAAATTACCGATGCGGCCAGCGGCATAACCGAGCGGTACCAGCGGGGCGATGAAATCATACACGTTCACCAGCGGCATCTTGGCTTTACGCGCCCATAAGTACATGGCAATCAACACGCCGATGAAGCCGCCATGGAAGGACATGCCGCCATGCCAGACTTGCAGAATTTCCAGCGGGTTGGCGAAGAAAAAATCGGGCCGATAAAACAAGACTTCGCCGAGCCGGCCGCCCAGCACTACCCCGAGCACACCGTAAAACAACATATCGTCGATGTGTTCGGCAGTCCAACCTTGGGCGGTGATGTGCGGCAGTTTCAGACGCAGGCGTCCGAGCAGCGAGAACTGAATGAAGGCGACCATGTACATCAGGCCGTACCAGTGAATCGACAAAGGGCCGATAGCGAGCGCGACCGGATCAGGATTGGGATGTATCAGCATAGTTGTGTTTGTAAAAGCTGCAAAAAGGAAGCTAAGACCGTAGAACGATGATCTTTTCTGAAGGCAAAGCCAATTTCGACGGCGGGCGCAGCCGGCATCAGCGGATGATAGACTACGCCGGGGCGTTGTAAGTTCGAGACAGATTGTGGCACAAGTGCGATCCCCATGCCAGCCGAAACCAGTCCGACGATGGTTTGCATCTGAATAGCCTGTTGACCGATCTCCGGTGTCAGACCGGCGGCATGGAAGCAGGCCAAGATGGTGTCGTGCAGAGCCGGGGCGATTTTGCGTGGAAATAAGATCAGCGGCTGGGCCATGCAATCGGCCAGCGTCACCGCTTGATCGCGTGCGAACAGGCTTTCTGGTACCGCCAGCATCAGCGGCTCGGTCAGGATTTTCAGATAGCTGAGGCGTTGTTGTAGTTTTTCCGGCAGCGGCGGAATCAGGAAGCCGGCATCGATTTCGCCGGCGTCGAGTGCGGCCAGTTGGACATCGCTGGTTGCCTCGCGTAATTCTATACTTACATGCGGATGACTCTGGCGAAACGCGCGTAAGGTCGGCGGCAGAATACTGTAGTCGGCGATGGAGACGAAGGCCAACGACAGGTGGCCAGCCGTGCCGGCGGCAGCGCGTTGTACCGTTTGGCGTAAGCTGTGTGCTTGTTGCAGTAGTTTGCGCGCAGCTGGCAGCAAGGCGGCACCGGCCGGGGTGAGCGAAATTTGCCGGGTGCTGCGCAAGAACAGCGCGCTGCCCAGCTTCTCTTCCAATTGGCGGATCGCCAGCGACAGCGGCGGCTGGGTCATGTTCAGGCGCAGTGCCGCTTTACCGAAGTGCATTTCTTCAGCCAGTACGATGAAGTAGCGTAGTTGGCGTAATTCGAGCGGGTGGGTAGCGGCCAGCGGCATCAGCTTAGCAGTGAAGTAGCCAAGTCAGTGGCCATTTTTTTTATCGAAGCTGCGTTTGACCCGGTCTTGTTTGATTTTTTCGTAGTGGGAATGCTCTTTGCGTTTGTCGAGACCGAGCATACGTTCGAAAAATTCAAACCACAGAAAGGCAAATACCGCCAAGCCGATGATCCACCACCAAGACAAGCTGGCGAATATCCAGACCTCAGCCCATTTCAGCCCAAGCAGCAGTGCCAGCGTGACGATTAGTAACATAGTTAAATTCCTTTGTACGAAGATTAATGCTGATTTTGTAGCAGGTCAACCAAGTCACGTGCAGTTCTTTGCAAATCTTTGAAACGCGCTAGAATGATGGGGCACTAATTAACTTGGAGAGAGTAATGAAATATGCATTATTGGTCGGCGCGGCAGTGGCAATGATGGCCTCTGGTTCAGCGATGGCAAATCTGGAATTGGCCAAATCAAAAAATTGCATGGCTTGTCATGCGGTTGACACCAAACTGGTTGGTCCTGCTTACAAGGACGTCGCTAAAAAATACGCCGGCGACAAAACGGCTGAAGCCAAATTAGCGATGAAAGTACAAAAGGGCGGCAGCGGCGTGTGGGGCGCGATGGCGATGCCGGCTAATCCGCAAGTCAGCGATGCAGAAGCACATACGCTGGTGAAATGGGTGCTGTCGCAGAAGTAAACACTGCCTGCGCACATAAAAAAAGCCCGGTTTTGAAACCGGGCTTTTTTACTTGAAGCAAGACTTATTTAGTCACAGCCAAGATGTCACGTTTGCCGCCTTTGTATGTGTACAAAGTCAGTGTGCCGTCTTTGATATCGCCTTTATCATCAAATGCGATGTCACCAGTGACGCCGTGGTATTTGATTTTCTTCAGGAATGGCAGGTATTTTGCCGGTTCAGCTGAATTGGCTTCTTTCATTGCCTGTACCATAGTCATCACAGCATCGTAGACATACGGTGCGTAGATTTGTACATCGATACCGAATTTCTTCTTGTAATCAGCTTTCCATTTGTCATTCGCTGTTTTTTGCGCATCCAGAACACCGCCCGCTTCAGCGCAGACTACCTGGCCATCAGCAATGCCGTCGCCAGCCAATTTAACCAGATCGGTTGTGCAGATGCCGTCGCCGCCCATGAATTTGGCTTCGATGCCGAGTGCTTTCATCTGACGCAGCATAGGACCAGCTACTGCATCCATACCGCCGAAGAAAATGACGTCAGGTTTTTTCGCTTTGATCGAGGTCAGGATAGCGCTGAAATCAGTTGATTTGTCAGTGGTATGCTCTTGTACGACGATTTCTGCGCCCTTGCCTTTGGCACCTTTGATAAATTCAGCAGCGACGCCTTCGCCGTAGGCTGTTTTATCATCAATGACGGCGACTTTTTTCGCTTTATTGATTTGTACTGCGTAACGACCGAGTGTACCGCCCAATTGGCCGTCATTGGCAACTACACGGAACGCGCCTTTGAAGCCTTGTTGCGTGTACTTAGGATTGGTTGCCGATGGCGAGATTTGTGGAATGCCGGCGTCGTTGTAGATTTTCGATGCTGGGATTGTGGTGCCGGAGTTCAAGTGACCGATGACGCCGTTGACTTTCGCATCAACCAGTTTCTGTGCTACGGTAGTGCCTTGTTTCGGATCGCCAGCGTCATCTTCTGTCAGCAGTTCGAATTTGGCTTTTTTACCGCCGATCATAACGCCTTTGGCGTTCAGTTCTTCGATCGCCATTTTGGCGCCGTTTTCGTTATCTTTACCCAGATGGGCGATGGAACCTGAAACTGGTCCGACGTGACCAATTTTAATTACTACTTCCTGAGCTGCCGCAGTACCGGCGAAAGCGAATGCAATTGCGCCTGCCAGTGGAATCATTTTAGTTTTGAACGACATGAACATACTCCTAAGGTTTGAAAAGTAGAACAACAATACTGCCTTACAGACTTATCCAGATAACTGAATAGGCAAAAGGTACAACATAAAAAATGTTTCGCAAAGCTATTTTGTGCGTTTTTTTTTCAAGAATAACGATTTTTATATGCCCCAATTCCGTGCGCTCGACAAGCTGGATCGCAAGCTTTTGAACCAGCTTCAAAAAGACAACCAAATCCCAACGCGCAGCTTGGCTGAGAAATTACACATTTCTCAGCCGACTTGTTTGCGCCGCATCAGAGAGTTACGAGAGGCAGGAGTGATCAATGCTGAGGTCAGTATGGTCGATCCATTTGCACTCGGTTACGGCATGCTGGCGTTTCTTGAAGTTTCCCTGACCAATCAGGGCGACGAATTCATGCACGATTTTGAGGCACGCATGAATAAAGAGAGTGAAGTCATGCAGTGTTATTTCGTCTCCGGTGAGTACGATTATTTTCTGGTTGTGCACGTGATTGACATGGATGGCTACTATCAATTTGTGCGGCGCGCCATTTCCGGTTCCGGCAATGTCCGACATTTCCACTCACGTTTCCCGATGAAAAAGACCAAGTTCAGTACCCGTATTGGGTTCGATGAAAAGGCTACCGAGCTACTGGTAAGAGTGAAAAAATAATTTGCCGATTGTGGCAAAAAATAGCCGCTCAAGCACGGTTTTGACCGTCTTTGAGCGGGCTGTCATGCTCGCCTCGGCTTAACTCGACTGCAGCATGCGGCGAAAAATTACTGTGCGGAAATAATTCAGATGCTGCCGGTGAAGGCGAAATCGACTTCGGGTCGGTGTCCTGACATGATTTCAGCGATGGCGCGGCCGGAACCGACCCCCATGGTCCAGCCCAGCGTGCCATGGCCGGTATTGAGGAACAGGTTGGTATACCGGGTTTTGCCTATGTACGGAATGTTCGACGGCGTCAGTGGCCGTAAACCGGTCCAGTAGGTCGGATTGTCGTAGTCGCAGGCATGCGGGAATAATTCACGGGTGCGCCGCGTGATGGCGGCGCAGCGGGCACTGTTGAGTTCGCGGCTGTAACCGTTGATTTCACAGGTGCCGGCCACGCGCAGGCGGTCGCCGAGGCGCGAGACTACCAGTTTGTAACCATCATCGGTGAGCGAGACCGTCGGGGCAGCCGCGGCGTCGCGGATGGCATAGGTAGCCGAATAGCCTTTACCCGGATAGATCATCAGATTGATACCTAGCGGTTTGAGTAGCGCTTGTGAGAAGCTGCCCATCGCCACCACGAAGGAATCGGCATGCAGCACTTGATGGCGGCCCGCTCCATCAATCACTTCCACGCCGGTGATCTTGGCAGCGGCTGCGCTGCCTTCGGTGAGCAGGCGTGTCACACTGGTATTGTATTGAAACGTGACGCCAGCTTGACGCGCCAGCTCAGCCAAGCGCGTGGTGAATTTGTAGATGTCGCCCGACTCATCGTTCTCGGTATAGTCGCCGCCGACGATCTGGGCGCGAATCCCGGCCAGTGCCGGTTCCCGTCGTACCACCTCATCGGCCGCGATGGAAATACGCGGACAACCGAGATCGCGCATCAATTGCGCAGCCGGCAGAGAACTGTCGAATTCCTTCTGATCGGTATAGAAATGCAAAATCCCCTGTTGCTGGCGATCGTATTCGATGCCGGTCTCGGCCACTACCTCTTGCAGCGTTTGCCGGCTGTATTCTGAAATCGCGACAATTTGACGGATATTGTGGTCGGTTCGGGTTTGTGTGCATTCGCGCAGAAAGCGTATGCCCCAGGCCCATTGCAAGTATTCGGCGCGTGGTCGGAACAGCAGCGGGGCATCCGCTTGGCCCAGCCACTTCAGTACTTTCAGTGGGGCGGAAGGATTAGCCCAGGGTTCGGCATGCGATACCGAAATCTGGCATCCGTTGGCAAAACTGGTTTCCTGGGCGGCACCGGGCTGACGCTCGATCACAGTCACTTCGTGACCTTGTTGATTGAGAAACCAAGCCGTAGCGGTTCCTATAATGCCGGCGCCGAGGACGATGACTTTCATTGGCAAAATCTCCTGATAATTTTTTTGTCGAGAGATGATTGTAGAAAGTCTTGGCGAATTGAGGTAGTCAGAAAGTGAACCAATATTTTTATTTATGAACGAAAAAATTGAATTGATGTTTATAAATGAAAGTCGACTCGATTAATTTGACTATTTTTGTATCTTTGCCTTGGTGATTTCCTGATTAACTGCACGCGTAACGATATCTTCCAGCGAATTTTTCAGCCCGCTGCGTATTTCTGCGGCCAAGCCTTCTACCGCCGTTTGCAAGATATCGGCGAGGTTATCGCGTACCCGATGTTCGAGCACGAAGTCGACGCGCGCCAAAATCTGTTTGAGGACGTTTTCTTTCAGCGTTTGTTCGAGTAGCAGCCATTGCTCGGAATCGGGCTGCAAGCCGGGGCTGGCCGCGGCATCGCTGGAGCTGGCCGCAGCGCTGCTGAGCGCTGTGAGCGGGGTGGCGACCTCGATGATTTCAGTGAGTACAGGAATGCTGGCGTCAAGTTGTGTATTCATCAGAGTTAATTCGCGACGTGGTGGAAGAGTGCAAAGCCTTGTTGTTGATAGCCGCGGTAGCGTTCGCGTCCAAGCGCGGTGGCTTGCGCCGTGCTGGGGACGATTTCTATCATGCGCCCGAACAGGCCGAATTGTGGTGGTGCCGAGCTGCTTAAATTGAGCAATAACTCAAAGTGCGGGCTCAGTTGCAGCTCGCGCTGGCAGAAGATCACCGGCGTTTGCGGCGCACAGGGGTCGTCAGCCATCACATGCGGCAAAAACGCGCTGTCATCGAGGGTCCACAGGGCGTGGCTCAGTTGCTGCAGCAGTGCGGCCTCCGGGTGATATACGACCAAGCGGCAGTTGGCCGCACGGGCCTTGCGAATCAGCCGGCAAGCGTAATGGATGGGGTCACTGACATTGCTGTGAAAATCAATGCGGGTGGGTTCAGAAGCGGAAGTCATGATCAGTACCAGGTTTCGGTGCGGCGGTCGGCGGCGGATTGTTACTCTTGCTGTTACTCTTGCTGTTGCTGTTGCCAGACGCAGCGCTTGGACCAGCCGGCAGCAAGCGCTGTGGGGCGGGATAACGATAATCAGCCGGCAAACGGTTGGCCGCCGGGTAGCCGGCCAGTTTGAGCGCGGCTTTCCACTCGTCGGGATTAAACGCATGCAGTTTCTTGCTGCCTATGGTGAGAAACGGCAGTTGGCTGTCGCCGCCCAGTTGTTTCAAGCGCTCTTGCTCGGGCGGGGTACTGATGGTTTGTTCGAGAAATGGAATGCCCGCCGCTTTCAGCAGCTTGGCTCCATCGACGCAGGGCGGGCAGTTTGCCATGCTGTAGAGGATTACCGGCTGAGTACTCGCTGCCAGCGCCAGTTCATACGAAAACCCGGGGTTGGCTTCGGCATTGGGCAGCGATTTTTTTTCCAGCAGAACGCGTCCGGGTGGCGGTGGCGTGTCTGAGTAAGTCACGCTACCATCTGGCCCCACCGACTTATACACCTCGGCCTGTGTTGCCGCACTGAGCAGTAAGGCAGACAAGCTGCCTATCAACATGAGGGTATGGCGTGGCACCGTCGCCTCCTCAGTTACTCATGCCGCTGTGTCGCAGCAGGGCATCAATCGATGGCGCTCTGCCGCGAAAGGCGGTGAAGGACACCAGTGCCGGCCGCGAGCCGCCGACTTCCAATACTTCTTGCTGAAATTGAAGCCCGGCGCGGCGCGAAAGATTACTGCCTTCCGCGATACCATGTTCTTCAAAGGCCGCATAGGCATCAGCTGACAGCACTTCTGCCCATTTGTAACTGTAATACCCGGCCGCATAGCCGCCGGCAAAGATATGGCTGAACGAATGCTGGACGCGGCTGAATTCCGGCGCGGAGAATACCGCTACCTGGCTGCGCACGGCAGCGAGAATTTCTTGCGGTGTTTGGTAGCCGCTTTGATCGGCACCATGCAGACGCATGTCGAACAGAGCGAATTCCACTTGGCGCAAGGTCTGTAAGCCCGATTGGAAGTTACGTGCTGCGATCATTTTGTCATACAGCGCACGCGGCAAACCGGCACCGGTTTCGGCATGGGCACTCATTTGCTGCAGCACATCCCACTCCCAGCAAAAATTTTCCATGAATTGCGAGGGCAATTCGACCGCATCCCATTCCACTCCTGATATGCCGGATACTGACAATTCTTCCACCTGAGTCAGCAAATGGTGCAGGCCATGGCCGAATTCATGGAACAGGGTGATCACTTCGTCATGCGTGAAATAAGCCGGTTTGGCGACGCCATCGGTAACGGCTGGACGGGTGAAATTGCAGACCAAGTAAGCCACCGGAGTCTGGATGCCGGCGTCGGTGCGGCGACGGCCGCGCGCATCATCCATCCAAGCCCCGCCGCGCTTACCGGCGCGGGCATACAGGTCGAGATAAAACTGGCCGACCAATTCACCGTCTTTTTCGATGCGGAAAAATTTGACATCGGCATGCCAGGTACTGGCTTGATCGGGTTTGATATTGACCGCAAACAGAGTTTGAATCACGTTGAACAAGCCTTGCACGACTTGATGTTCGGGGAAGTAGAGTTTGACTTCTTGTTCGGAGAAGGCATAACGTTTTTCGCGTAATTTTTCTGAGGCATAGGCGACATCCCAGGCTTCCAGGCTAGCGATACCGAGTTCGGCAGCGGCAAAACTGCGTAACTCTTGCAAATCTTTTTCTGCATATGGTCGTGCGCGCAGCGCCAAGTCCAGCAGGAAGGCGCTGACTTGGGCTGGTGACTCAGCCATTTTACTGACTAACGACACTTCGGCGAAATTACTGTAACCGAGTAAGCCAGCCTCTTCTTCGCGCAAAGCCAGCAATTGCTCGATCAGGCTGCTGTTATCCCATTCCGGCTTGGCGCCGAGTTCCGAGGCCTTGGTCGCATTGGCACGATAAATTTGTTCGCGCAACTGCCGCTCATCGGCATATTGTAATAAGGGGAAATACGAAGGGAAGTGCAGCGTGAATTGATAGCCGCTGCGGTCTTCGGCGGCAGCCGCCGCATGCGCCGCTGCGATGACATCCTCAGGCAGACCGGCTAATTGTTTGACATCAGCCACCAGCAAACGGTAATCATTGGTCGCGTCGAGCACGTTTTCAGAAAACTTGGTCGACAACATGGCTTGCTGTTCTTGAATCTCCGCATAGCGCTGCTTGTGTTCTTCACTCAGTTCGGCACCGCCGAGACGGAAATCACGGATGGCGTTGCTGATGATGGTTTGGCGTGCCGCGGCCAGGTTTGCAAAGTCGGGGCGTGCTTGCAGCGCTTTATAGCGCTCGAACAGCGCCAGATTCTGGCCGAGCTCGGTCCAGAATTCGGTGACGGCAGGTTGATTTTCATTGTAAGCGGCACGCAATTCCGGTGTGTCTGCCACGCCGTTGAGATGGCTGATCGTACTCCACGCCCGTCCCAGCCGCTCGGTGACATTTTCCAGCGGGATGACGAAATTGTCCCAGCTCAGCTCGGCGGCAGCGCTGTCGGCCGTCAACTGCGTCACAACGGCGCGGCATTCGGCGATCAGTTGTGTGATGGCCGGCGTGATCTCTTCGGCGCGCAGGTCGGCGAAGCGAGGCAGGTCGGAAAAGTCGAGCAAGGGAGAGGCGTGGGTCATATCAGTTTCTTTCGGCAGCTTCGATAGTGTTGACAAGTAACATCGTGATCGTCATCGGACCAACGCCGCCCGGCACCGGTGTGATGTAACCGGCGACTTCTTTGACATTGGCGAAATCGACATCGCCGCACAGTTTGCCGGCATCATCGCGGTTCATGCCGACATCGATCACCACGGCACCGGGCTTGACCATGTCGGCCGTGACGATGTTGCGGATGCCGGTGGCGACGACGAGGATGTCGGCATTGCGTGTGTGCGCGCCGAGATCACGGGTTTTCGAATTACAGATGGTGACGGTAGCCCCAGCTTGCAAGAGCAGCATCGCTTGCGGCTTGCCGACGATATTTGAGGCACCGACGATGACGGCATTGGCACCACGCAGTGGATAGTCGATAGACTCGAGCATTTTCATCACGCCGTAAGGGGTGCAGGGGCGGAACAAGGGCTTGCCGGTCATCAGCAGACCGGCATTGCTGACATGGAAACCATCGACATCTTTTTCTGCGGCAATGGCTTCAATGACCTTATTGGCATCGATATGTGCCGGCAAGGGCAGTTGTACCAAGATACCGTTGATTTTCGGGTCATTATTGAGCCGTTCTATATGCGCCAACAGCGTCGCTTCGCTGAGATCAGCCTCATATTTTTCGAGTATCGAATAAAAACCGCAGTCTTCGCAGGCTTTGACTTTATTGCGCACATACACTTGCGAAGCCGGATTTTCACCGACCAGCAGCACGGCCAAGCCGGGCTGGCGCCCTTGTGCGCTTAAGGCGGCGGCGCGGCGGCTGACTTCGGTACGCAATTGTTGGGAGAGTTCGGTTCCGTTAATGATGTGGGCAGTCATGATCGCAATCAGCAAAAAAAAAGGGGGGGAAACGCGATTATAAGGGATGGGCTGGGATTGGCAGTGCGTTTTAGGAAATTGCGCAAATTTGCTGTGGCGGGAATGCTCACGCGCTTGCATGTGCTTTAGTTTGACGGAAAAGCGACGCTGGAAAAGCGCTGAAATCCCTTCTTTATTGCAGTGCAATACGACTTAACACCAAGCAAGTATGTGCTTGACAAAGAATTATCTGAAAATATGTTGCGCAGCAGTATAATTTCACATTATGGTATTGCATATCGCTATTTGGTAAATTAAAAAAGCCCTGTTAAAATACTTGTAGCAATAAAAAGTCATGCTTTAATTTGTCGATACGCCCACGTGCTTTCTCAGAAAAAGTACACCAACAGGAGACCTGTATGTCACCCCAGATAGACCAAGTTCTGGCGCAAGCCGTCAACGATCCCGATGTAATGGAGACCAATGAGTGGCTCGACGCGCTCGAATCCGTGATTGACAACGAAGGGCCGGAACGTGCTCATTATCTGATGGAACGCATGGTCGATCTGGCGCGCCGTCGCGGTGCGCACATCCCATTTTCCAGCAATACCGCGTATGTCAACACGATTCCAGCCGATCAGGGCGAGCATTGCCCGGGCAATTTGGAAATCGAAGAAAAACTGCGCTCGATGATGCGTTGGAATGCCATGGCCATGGTCGTCAAGGCGAACCGGGTCGATGGCGATCTGGGTGGTCACTTGTCCAGCTTCGCTTCGCTGGCTAATATGCTGGGCATAGGCTTCAACCATTTTTGGCATGCGCCGACCGCAGATCACGGCGGCGATCTGCTGTACATTCAAGGCCATTCTTCCCCCGGTATTTATGCCCGCGCGTTTTTGGAAGGCCGTTTGACTGAAGAACAGTTGATCCATTTCCGTCGCGAAGTCGATGGCAAGGGTTTATCTTCGTATCCGCATCCGAAACTGATGCCTGACTTCTGGCAATTCCCTACCGTATCGATGGGCCTGGGCCCACTGATGGCGATTTACCAAGCGCGCTTCCTCAAGTATTTGCATGCCCGTGGCATCGCCGACACGGAAAAACGTAAAGTCTGGGCCTTCTGCGGTGATGGTGAGATGGATGAACCGGAATCGATGGGTGCCATCGGTATGGCCGGTCGCGAGCAACTCGACAATCTGGTTATCGTGGTCAACTGTAACTTGCAACGCCTTGATGGTCCGGTACGCGGCAACGGCAAAATCATACAAGAACTGGAATCGGATTTCCGCGGTGCCGGTTGGAATGTTGTGAAAGTCATTTGGGGTGCAGGCTGGGATGAATTGCTGGCGAAAGACAAAGACGGCATACTGCAAAAAGTAATGATGGAAACCGTCGATGGCGAATACCAAAATTACAAAGCCAAAGATGGTGCCTATGTCCGCGCCAATTTCTTTGGCAAACACCCGAAATTGCTGGAAATGGTCGCCAAGATGTCGGATGATGATATCTGGCGCTTGACCCGCGGTGGCCATGATCCGCATAAAATCTATGCAGCCTTCAAAGTGGCCCAGGAAAACAAAGGTTCGCCGACGGTTATTCTGGCCAAGAGTATCAAGGGCTTCGGTTTCGGTAAGTCCGGCGAAGCACGCAATACTGCGCACAATACCAAGAAGCTCGACGACGAAGCGATCAAAGCCATGCGTGATCGCTTCCAGTTGCCGATCGCGGATGCCGATTTACCGTCGATTCCCTTCTACAAACCGGCCGATGACACCCCGGAAATGCAATACCTGCATGCGCGTCGTCAGGCGCTCGGTGGTTATTTGCCACAGCGTCGTCAGAAAGCCGATGAAGCCTTGGTCGTGCCACCGCTGACAGCTTTCCAAGCCATGCTTGAACCGACGGCAGAAGGTCGCGAAATTTCGACTACCGCCGCGTATGTGCGAATTTTGACGGCGCTGCTGCGCGACGCCAGCCTCGGCCAGCGCGTGGTGCCTATTATGGTTGATGAGTCGCGTACCTTCGGGATGGAAGGTTTGTTCCGTCAGATCGGTATTTTCAGCCAGGTGGGTCAATTGTACGAACCAGTCGATAAAGACCAGGTGATGTACTACCGCGAAGATAAAGCCGGCCAAATTCTGCAAGAAGGTATCAATGAAGCCGGCGGCATGAGTTCGTGGATTGCTGCGGCCACTTCCTACTCGACCAATAACCGCGTGATGATTCCGTTCTACACGTATTACTCGATGTTTGGTCTGCAACGTATCGGTGACTTGGCTTGGGCTGCCGGCGACATGCGCGCACGCGGCTTCCTGCTCGGCGGTACCGCCGGTCGCACCACGCTCAATGGTGAAGGCTTGCAGCATGAAGATGGCCACAGCCATGTATTGGCTTCGACCATTCCGAATTGCGTACCGTATGATCCTACCTTCGCTCATGAAGTTGCGGTCATCATGCATGATGGTTTGCGCCGTATGGTTACCGATCAGGAAGATGTGTTCTACTACATCACCTTGATGAATGAAAATTACAGTCATCCGGGTCTGAAAGCGGGCCAAGAAGCCGGCATCATCAAAGGTCTGTACCAGTTGCAGAAAGCCGAACAAAGCACTAAGCACCGCGTGCAATTGATGGGTTCCGGTACGATTTTGCGTGAAGTGATCGCTGCCGCTGATTTGCTCATCAATGACTGGGGCATTGCTGCCGACGTCTGGTCCGCACCATCGTTTACTCTGCTGGCGCGTGATGGCCAGGATATCGAACGCTGGAACATGCTGCATCCGACCGAAACGGCGCGTCTGCCGTACATCACCGAATGCCTCAAGGACAGCACTGGCCCTATCGTTGTTTCGACCGATTACATGCGTACCTTTGCTGAACAAGTGCGCGCCTTCATTCCTAAAGGCCGTAGCTATAAAGTACTCGGCACCGATGGTTTCGGTCGTTCCGACTCGCGTGCGAAATTGCGCGAATTCTTTGAAGTGAACCGTTATTTCGTGGTCATCGCTGCGCTTAAATCACTCGCTGATGAAGGTGCTTTGTCTGCCTCAGTGGTGGCGCAAGCCATCGCCAAGTATGGCATCAATGCTGACAAACCGAATCCTGTCACAGTCTGATTGAGCTGGGTCGGCGGCACTGGTTGCCGGCCTTCGGAAGCGCTGCCGCGTGCCGCGCTTCTCTTATCTGAAGAACATAACGGAGCTAATCCTATGAGTACAATTGAAGTCAAAGTGCCCGATATCGGCGATTTCAAGGAAGTCGAAGTCATTGAACTGATGGTGAAAGTCGGCGATACGGTCAAGGTCGATCAATCGTTGATTACAGTTGAATCGGACAAGGCCAGCATGGAAATTCCATCTAGCCATGCCGGTGTGGTAACCGAAATTAAAGTCAAGGTTGGCGACAAGATCGCTGAAGGCTCGGCCATGGTGGTGGTGGAGGCGTCTGCTGCTGCTGCTCCTGCTCCAGCTGCAGCTGCAGCGCCAGCCGTGGCAGCGGTGGCGGCACCTGCAGTTGCTGCGACAGTTGCGGCACCGGCAGCGCCTGCGCCTGCTCAGGCTCCTGCTCAGGCTGCAGCTGCCGCACCGGCAGCCACCGCTGCGGCCGGCAAAGCCCACGCTTCGCCATCGATACGTAAATATGCACGCGAACTCGGCGTCGATCTGGCACGCGTTGCCGGTTCCGGCCAAAAAGGCCGCGTCACCCAAGAAGATGTACAGAACTTTGTCAAGGGCATCATGGCTGGCAGCACTGCTGTGGCAGCTTTGGCAGCACCGGCGAAAACCGGCAGCGGCGTCGGTCTCGACGTGTTGCCATGGCCATCGCTGGACTTCAGTAAATTCGGTGCCACCGAATTACTGCCTTTGTCGCGCATCAAAAAACTCAGCGGTCCGAATTTGCATCGCAATTGGGTCATGATTCCGCATGTCACGCACTTCGACGAAGCTGATATTACCGGCCTCGAAGAGTTCCGCAAATCGTCCAACGATGCCTTGGTCAAATCCGGCGTCAAGTTGACCATGCTGGCGTTCGTCATCAAGGCCAGCGTAGCGGCACTGAAAAAATTCAAGGCTTTCAATGCTTCGCTCGATGCTGACGGTGCCAACCTGATCCTCAAGCAGTATTACAACATCGGCTTTGCCGCCGATACGCCGAATGGCTTGGTGGTGCCGGTGATTAAGAATGCCGACCAAAAAACGCTTTCGCAAATCGCGCTGGAAATGGGTGAATTGTCAGCCCAGGCCCGCGATGGCAAGCTCAAACCGGCCGACATGCAAGGCGCTACGTTTACCATTTCTTCCCTCGGTGGTATCGGTGGCACGGCGTTTACGCCTATCATCAATGCGCCTGAAGTGGCGATCCTCGGTTTGTCCAAGTCGAGCATGAAACCGGTATGGGATGGCAAGCAGTTCGTGCCGCGCCTGATGTTGCCAATGTCTTTGTCGTATGATCACCGTGTCATCGATGGTGCCATGGCCGCCAAGTTCTCCGCCTATTTGGGCGATATCTTGGCTGATTTGCGTAAAACCCTGCTGTAAACGGAGAATCTGCGATGAGTACAATCGAAGTCAAAGTGCCCGATATCGGCGATTTCAAAGAAGTCGAAGTCATTGAGTTGCTGGTGAAGGTAGGCGATACGGTCAAGGTCGATCAATCCTTGGTGACGGTCGAGTCGGACAAGGCGAGTATGGAAATTCCATCGAGTCATGCTGGTGTGATCAAAGAATTACGCGTCAAAATCGGTGACAAAATCGCCGAAGGTGGCTTGATGCTGATATTAGAGTCCGGCGCTGCTGCCGTCTCTGCACCGGCAACTGCAGCAGCACCGGTGGCAGCCGCAGCGCCTGCGGCCGCAGCAACGCCGGCCGCGCCAGTAGCCGCTGTAGCTGCAGCCGCGGCGGTAGCAACGCTGGTCACCGTGAATGTGCCCGATATCGGCGACTTCAAAGAAGTCGAAGTCATCGAACTCATGGTCAAAGTTGGCGATACCGTCAAGCTCGATCAGTCGGTGATCACGGTTGAGTCGGACAAGGCCAGTATGGAAATTCCGACCAGCTTGGGCGGTGTGGTACGGGCTATCAAAGTCAAGGTCGGCGATAAAGTCGCCGAAGGCACGCCTTTGCTGGAATTGGAAACCACCACGGCGGCCCCTGCTGTCGCGGCTGCAATTACAGTACCGGCAGCGGCAGCAGCGACAGCAGCAGTCGTAGCCGCCCCAGCCGCTGGCAATTACAGCGGCACGGTTGATCTCGAATGCGAGATGCTGGTGCTTGGTGCTGGTCCTGGCGGTTATTCGGCGGCGTTCCGTGCCGCTGATCTGGGCATGCAAACCGTGTTGGTCGAAAAATATGCCACTTTAGGCGGTGTTTGCCTCAACGTCGGCTGCATTCCTTCGAAAGCCTTGTTGCATGTGGCTGCAGTGATCGATGAAACCGCTACCATGGCCGCGCATGGCGTAACGTATGCCAAGCCGGCGATCGATATCGATGCATTGCGTGCGTATAAAGACGGCGTGATCAAAAAAATGACCGGTGGTTTGTCCGGCATGGCCAAGGCGCGCAAAGTCACTGTGGAGCAGGGCGTAGGACAATTCGTCAGCCCGTATCACCTGACGGTGACCGCCGCCGATGGCACGCGCAAGACCATACAGTTCAAGCAAGCTATCATTGCAGCTGGTTCTGCGGTGGTGAATTTGCCCTTTATCGGTGCCAAGGAACAGGCCGATCCGCGGATTGTCGACAGTACCGGTGCCTTGGAATTGCGGCAGATTCCAAAACGCATGCTGGTCATCGGCGGCGGCATCATCGGTCTGGAAATGGCCACCGTGTATTCCACCTTGGGTGCGCGTATCGACGTGGTCGAAATGATGGATGGCTTGATGCAGGGTGCTGATCGTGACATGGTCAAAGTCTGGCAGAAATTTAATGAAAAACGTTTTGACAACATCATGTTGAAAACCAAAACGGTCGCCGTTGAAGCCCTGCCGGAAGGAATTAAAGTCAGCTTCGAAAGCGTTGACGCTGCGGTCGCCTCACCTGCGCCACAATTGTATGATTTGGTGCTGGTAGCAGTCGGTCGTAGTCCTAACGGTAAAAAAATCGCCGCCGACCAAGCTGGCGTGGCAGTCAGCGAGCGTGGTTTCATCAACGTAGACAAACAAATGCGCACCAACGTGCCGCATATTTTTGCCATCGGCGACTTGGTCGGTCAACCTATGTTGGCCCACAAAGCTGTGCATGAAGCGCATGTGGCAGCCGAAGCGGCAGCCGGTGAGAAAGCCTATTTCGATGCCAGCGTGATTCCATCGGTGGCTTACACCGATCCGGAAGTCGCGTGGGTGGGTCTGACCGAAGATGATGCCAAAGCCAAGGGTATCAAATACGAAAAAGGTCATTTCCCATGGGCGGCTTCGGGTCGCGCAGTGGCCAATGGCCGTGATGAAGGCTTCACCAAGTTGTTATTCGATGCAGAAACCAAACGCATCGTTGGTGGCGGCATGGTCGGCACGCATGCCGGCGATATGATCGGTGAAATCGCCTTGGCCATAGAAATGGGTGCGGATGCCGTCGATATCGGCAAAACCATCCATCCTCATCCAACGCTGGGCGAATCGATAGGCATGGCGGCGGAAGTGTATAAAGGCGTCTGTACGGATTTGCCACCGCAACGTAAGAAGTAAATACTGTTGTAAAAAAACCCCGCTGCCTTACATCAGCGGGGTTTTTTTTCAATCAAGCAGTTCTATTTTTCTATTTTGCTGATGTCGATATCCCCATCGGGAGCATGACGCAATTGTAAATGTTCGAATTTCCCGGGCACGATCAGTGTATCGCCCTCGCGGCTGAAGTTGAATTGCACAGGAGTGCCATTATTTTCCATCGCCCACACTTGCGGGTCGGGTGCGGCTGGCTGTAAATGGATGTGCACATCTTCGCTGCTCGATACGATATCGAGTGGATAAATCGCGCTGTGCTTGTCACCTTTGATCAGATACGTGACCGTTTCAGGGCTACGGACAGCTTTTTGGCAGGCGCTCAATAGCAGCATCGTGGCCAGAGTACTCAATAATCGGTGGCTGGCTTTCAATCTGCAAACTCCCTGCTGGTGTCGGATCTGCCATTATCTCTCGAATTGCCTCGCAAGTTGCAAATTTCTCGACCTGCTCGCGGTGGCAGCGATGTGTCGCTTCGCGAAACGACGGATAATGATAAATTGTGTCAATAAGTCCTTGGCTTGCGCGTTTTCAGTTATATTTATCATTATATTGACCCAAGCTTGCACTGAGCCAGCGTAGCCCACATTGAGACGAGGACGGATCGCCATGACCACCAACACAGTCAGTAATGCTGAAAAATTCAGCTGCCCGGGATTTCTGGCAATGGAGCGCAGCATTATCGATGATTTCGTCGACTGCACCCGTGAATGCTGCGCCGAAGTGGAAGTCTGCGTCAAAGCCTTGAATCAGCATGGTGGTACCGAATACATCCACCGCATGTTTCGTTCCATGCATTCCCTTAAAGGGAATTGTCAGATGGTCGGACTGGCACCGCTCAATGCCTTACTCCATAGAATAGAAGAAGTGTTTGCCCGGGTGCGCGCGCATCCGGAACAATATTTTCCTGAGCTCGGCGAATTTTTACTGCTGGCCACCGATCAGATCGAAGCCTTGTTATCGGAGTTGATCGCCACCGGCGCGGCCGATGAAATTCAACGGCGACGTTTGTCCGATGTGTGCGAAGCACTGCAAGCCAATACCGTCAATGGTTTGACGCCGGCCGTGTTTCGCGATGCCATCGTGGCTTTGGGCGGGCGGGTGGTGGAAAAAAATACCAATCACAAACTGGGCAAGGTCGAATTGACTTTGCCGGATGATATGGAATTGATGCGCAGTCTGTCGGTGCGCATGGACATGTTGACCATGTTCCGTAAAAACCGCAGCGAGCAAACGGTGCAATTGGCGGCCTCATTCAATGAAGCCTTGGGTTTTCCGGTCAACCCCGATCAATTGCGCGCCGCCGCGCTCATGCACGATGTCGGCATGAGCTTTATTCCGCACGCGATTTACAACAAAGAAGGCATGTTGTCGCGCGAAGAGCTGCGTATCGTGCAAGAGCATGTGCAGATCAGTTGCCAACTGTTGCTACGCTTCGGTGGCTGGGACGAAGCAGCTCAGATCGTACTTAACCATCATGAATTCTACGATGGTTCCGGTTATCCGAATGGCTTGGTCGGCGAAGCCATCCACCCGGGCGGGCGCATGCTGGCCATCATTGACACCTTCTGCTCGATCACGGCCGAGCGTTCCGATCGCAGTTACAAGAAAAGTCTGCTCAGCGCGATTTCCGAAATTAATGCCAATATTCATGTGCAGTTTGATCCTGAGATGGTTACCACCTTCAATGATGTGGTGCGCAGCATCATGATGAAACAATAAGCAGACTGCTGCTTCAGAACGCCCAGGTCGCCGCTACATAAGCATTATCCCTCACCGGTAACTGGCTCAGTATCGCCTTGCTGGGCCCGCCGGCATGGCGCAGTCCGGCGTCGATATGCCAACGGTCACCTTGCCAAGTCAAGCTGGCGGTACTGACATGCGCCGCGTCTTCCGGGGTGTAGAGCGTATCGAAAGCGTATTGCCAAGCGCCGCTTTGCCAACTCCAGCGGGCCAACAGATTTTTTCGCCGCAGATTGGCACTGGCTGACAGTAAGCCGGTTTGCCATGCCAAATTGCCGGCCACTGGCCTGCTCAATGTGCTTCTTTGTGTAGCGAATGCCTGCAATTGACGATTACGCTCATTCCACTCGCGCCAGACGGCAGCCGGCGCTGCCGTGCCATCCCACCACGCCTCCAGCAGCCAGCTGTGCTGGGTTGCGGTGGTGTAGGTCAGACCGATCAAGGCTTGCTGCGCCGGTGCTTGCAGAGTCGTGTTCACTGGTGTGCTGCTGGCGAGTAAAGGGGCTGCGCTATCTAGCCCCGCTAGCTCAGCGCGCTGCAGATAGCGATACGAGGCATGCAGTTCCAGCGCTTCGTTACTGACCCAAGCCAGCGCGCTGCCGAGGCTGGCAGCACTGTCTTGGCCATAGCGAGCGAAACCATACCAGTCGAGTGCGCCGGCGCGCTGATACAGACGTGCCGCCACGGCCGGCTCGCGATTGCTGTCACCGGCGGCATGCTGACCGGGATTGACCCAGACCAGCGTGACGGCCTGCTCGGCCGTAAAATATTCGGCCATCGCCAGCGGCCTACCGATCAAGGTGCTGCTGACCAGAGCTTGGCGGGTTTCGCGTGCGATCACATCATTCGGGCGGAAGGCGTAGCCGACATCCCAACTGAGGATTTTTTTTCCTGCACTGTATTGCCAGGCGCCGGCATCATAATTTGCCACCAATTCATTGAGCCACGCCGTGCTGTACTTGTGACTGTCTGCTTGTACGGTAGCGATGCCATAAACACCGGGTAGCGTGACATGCAACTCGCCCTCGACTACGCCAGTTGCGGCGCGCATGTCGACGATGCCGGGCAGTAAACGATCGGCCGCGGCGGCCGGGCCTTGGCTGTTTTCGATCGCCGTATTCCACAGTGTGCGGACTTGGCCGCTGACGCTTTGCTCGGCGCTGCAGCAGGGCTGGAATAAGCAAGTAGCGAGCAGCAGTGCCGGTGTACAGAAGCGAGAGCGCATGGCTTACTCCAAGCTCGGATTTTTAGCCAAAAACATGGGATTGAGCCATGCCGCCGGAATGCTCTTGGCCGTGCGCTTGAGGTAGCGTATCCGGGTTTCTTTGTGGCTGCTGAGCTGATCAATCAAGACCATCTCTGCGACACTGCTCTGCGTCGCATCCATAATGAAACGCGCTTGCTTCGCCAACTTTTCCGATTGCACATACAGATCGGCTTTCAGCGGCAGGTAATGCTGTTTCGATAACCACAATTCCATGTGTTGATAGGCCAGTGATGTTCGGTTCGCCGCCAAACTCAGATGCCAGCAGCGCTGTGCCTCGCATTGTTCTTCACCGATCAACTTGCCGTCGTAATCGCCGGCCCAACTGGTGGTGGCGATATCGCCGATGGCGGCGTCGCCGAGCAGTTTTTGCATAGGTGTGATACGCATCGGCCGCTGGCTGCCGGGCAGTATCATCCAAAAGTCATCGCCCGACATCAGCACTTTCTGGCCTTTCTCTGCCGGACTTTGCATCAGTACCAGTGACTGGCGTGCCTGCTGGGAATACACCAGATAGTCGCGTTCCTTTTCGACACTGCCGTCGCGCTGGACGGTGGTGATGTGGGTATCGATTTGCAGATTGCCACTGCCCAGTCGAACTTGATCGGCTGCAGCCAACATGGGGCCGACTTCGAGCGCTTGCGTGCTGCTACAAACAAGCATGCTGAGAGAAAAAATGTACAGAAATTTCATGATGACTCCGTATCAGTTATGCGCCAGGGCGACGACGATGGAAGTACGCAGAGTGCGACCGGCGATCAGGCTGGCAGACAGCATCGCCAGCAGTACCATCATGCCGATGGTACTCAGATACATGGCGGCATCGATGTTCACCAACAGTGGATAGCCGACCGATTGTCCCGGTGGTGGCGGCATGTCGACCGGGAAGAGCAGCAGCAGCAAAGAGACCAGCACGGCGAGCAGGGCACCGCCACAGGCGCCGGCGGCACCGAGAAACATTCCTTCGAAGGCAATGCTGCGCCGCAGTTCTGACGGCAGCGTACCCATGGCGCGCAGGGTCGCAATTTCGCGGGTGCGTTCAATGATCGCCATCGCCATGGCATTGGCAACTACAAACACGACGATCATCGTGATGATCAAACCAAGCGCCCCGAAAATGCGGTTATACAAATCGCGCACCGAGCGATAGAAAAATGCTTCGTCCAACCAAGTGTGAATCCGCATCTGTGGCAGTGTGCGCGCCAAGCGCTGTTGCGCCGCTGCGGTAGCATCGATGCTGTTTAAAAATAAGCCCAGACTCGACACCTTGTCGCTGACCAGAATTTTTTGCGCATAGCCGATATCGATATACACCAGACGCTTGTCGATATCGGGGATGCCGGTCGAGACCAAACCTGAGACTGTGACGTCCAAGGCATTGAGCGCACCGGCGCTGGTGCTGACCATCAGCGTCAGCATACTGCCCGGCTTGGCTTTGAGCGTTTTAGCCAGACTGGCACCGAGCACGACTTCGGCGCTGGACGGATGTGGGCTTAGTAGTTCTCCCTCGAGTAAGCGTAAAAACGGCCCTTTGACGGCAAATTCAGCTACCGGATCAATACCGATGGCGAGCATGATGGTCGACTTATCGCCGTTGCTGATGAGGCCGCTGAAATCTACCCGCGGCAGCACATACCGTACCGCCGGGTCGCTCAGCAGCTTTTGTGTCAGCAGTTCGGCATGGCTGATGCCGAACTGCAGCGGCGTGTATTCTTCGCTGCTGAAGTGCGCCGGCGTGCCGACGATCAGATGCCCGCTGCTGCGCGCCGCGGCTTGGGCCAGACCTTGATAGCTGGCGCTGGCAAAGCCGCCGGCGAGTAAAATGGCGGCGCTGCCCAAGGCGGCGATGGCGACGGTAACCAGTGAGCGGCGGCGATTGCGTTTACTGTTTTGAAACGCGAAGCGCAGCCAAGTCAGGTTGCTGATGATGAAGTGGCTCAGAGTTGTCATTGCAGTTTCCCATCGAGCAGAGTGAGGATGCGGTCACTGCGCCGCGTCAGGCGTTCATCATGGCTGGCGATGACGAAGGCAGCGCCTTCGGCATGACCGCGTTCGCGCATCAGATCGAGTACTTGATCGGCGGTGTGCGAATCGAGGCTGGCGGTCGGTTCGTCGGCGATCACCAGGCTCGGACGCTTGATCAAGGCGCGCGCAATGGCGACGCGTTGGCGCTGACCACCGGAGAGCGCATCGGGTAAATGCGCGGCATGTTCCGCCAGACCGACTGCTGCCAGCTGCGCCGCCACGCGTGCGCGCCGTTCAGCCGCCGGCACGCCGCTTAAGAACAGCGGATAGTCGACGTTTTCGGCCACCGTCATCACCGGCACTAAATTGAAACTCTGAAAAATGAAGCCGATCTGATCGCGGCGATACAGCGTTAGTGCGGTTTCACTGAGGCCGCCGATGTCTGCGCCATTGATCAGAATGTCACCACTATCGGGACGATCTATCAGTCCGCATAAATTGAGAATGGTGCTCTTGCCGCTACCGGAAGGACCGGTTAAAGCCAGTAATTCACCCGCCGCGAGCTGCAAGTCGACACCGCGTAAAGCTTGCACCAAGTGGCTACCGAGGCGGTAGGACTTGTGGACGGCATGCATTTCTATGACCGGCTTCATCAGCTCAACTCCTTGAGCAGTTGTACGGCCTGCGCGCTTTGCTCGGCATGGTGCTCGATGATTTGATTGAGGTAGTTACGTGCCAGCGGCAGATTTTTTTCCGCGCGTGCCTGCTGCGCTGCACACCACCACACTGCGGCGCGAAATGCCAGCGGCGTGGCCTGCAGCCGGGTGTCGCTCAACATATCCTTGAGTAATTGTTTGGCTTGGCCGGCGCGGTGCATAAACCCGGGAACCGCCAGAAAGGTGTTAGCCGCCGTGAGTTTGACTTCGAGTTGTTGCGGCACGTTGCCATGCATGGCTGGTGCCACGCTGGCCAACTGTAAAGCTTTGTCGAGCATGGCCATACCCTCTTCAGCATAGGCCATTTTTTTCCATGGAAAAATCGTGTCGGCCGCGCGTTTCGCGGTGCTGGCACCACGGTAGGCGAGTAACAGCGGATTCCCGGGTTCGCTCTGCTGTAACGCGGTAAACGCGGCCGCGGCTTGTTCGGTTTGATGGGGATGCATCAGATGGGTGAATGCCGCCTGAAACGCGGCTTCTGAAAATGCCTGTGCCGGCGCGCTGGCGCTCAGTGATAACACGGTGGCGGCGATAAACGGCAGATATTGGGAACGAAGATTCATGCGTTTCTCCTGTAGTGGTTGGTGTGATTCGACCCTGACAGCATAAATTTTCCGATTGGCCGCGGCGAGGCGAATGCGACCAAACGCCGCCGCCTGCCGTCAACGGCAGGTGGCGTGGCGTAGACGGTGGCTTTGCAGTTGTGGTGGTTTGTGTGATACTGGTCCGCTCACATACCGAGGGAAGCACCATGAACCATCAGTCTTGCGAATTTATTGTTGACCGCGCCCAGCTCCACGTTTCCAAGGTCATACCCCTGACGATTCCGACGGCGGCCACGCTGGTGAGTGGTCAAGTGCTGCTGAAAATCGATCATTTTGCATTTACCGCAAACAATGTCACCTATGCGGCGTTTGGTACGGCAATGAAGTACTGGAATTTTTTTCCAACCGTCAGCGGCTGGGGCAATATCCCGGTTTGGGGTTTTGCCGACGTGGTGTTGTCTACCGTTGACGGTATCGCAGTCGGACAGCGCTACTATGGTTACTACCCGATGGCCACGCACTTGTGCGTGACACCGGGGCGTTTTCACGCCGGCGGCTTCAGCGATACCGCGCCGCATCGTCAGGAAATGCATGGCCTGTACAATCAATATCTGTTGACTGATGCCGACCCGGCCTATACGGCCGCCAGCGAAGCCGAGCAAATGTTGTTGCGACCGCTGTTCATCACTTCCTTCATGATTGATGATTTTCTCGATCAACAACAATATTTCGGCGCTACCGATATACTGATCTCCAGCGCGTCCAGCAAGACCGCCTATGGGCTGGCATTCTTACTGGCGCAACGTCAAAGCGTGCGTCTGATCGGTTTGACTTCGGCGGCCAATCGCGCCTTCGTCGAAAGTCTCGGCGTCTACCACGAGGTGCACTGCTACGAGGATCTGGCGGCGCTCGATGCCGGACATGCAGTCGCGTATGTCGATATGGCCGGCAACGCCTCACTGCGCGCCGCCCTGCATGAAAAATATCAAGATCAGATGCGCTACAGTTGCGCTGTCGGTGGCACTCACTGGGATGAGTTGGGTGGCGCGCAGCATTTGCCTGGCGCGCGGCCGGTATTGTTTTTCGCGCCGGCACAGATCAAGCTGCGGCTGGCCGATTGGGGGCCGGCCGGCTTGCAGGCACGTGTTGCCGATGCTTGGCAGCGTTTCATGCAACCGGTACTGCACGCCGACCAGCCGTGGTTGCGCGTGCAGCACGGGCGCGGTGCGGCGGCCGTGGTGTCGTTGGTGGAACGGATGTTGGCCGGTCAGGTCAGTGCCGACGAGGGCCATGTGCTGAGCTTGAACTGAGCCTGTGCTGCTCAGTGCTCGAGCTTGATCAATGCCGGCAGTTCGCCTGATTTGCGCCCTTTGATGATGGCGGCATTGATTTGCTCGAGTAGACTGGTATCGCCCTGTAAACTGGTCACGAAATGAATTTCATCGGCCAAGAAGGGTTTGCTCAGCACCCGGATATGGTATTTTGCCTGCGCATCGCTGCGAATATTTTTATCCTGCAAATAGCCATTGAGCTCGTTTTCCAGGTCCTTCGCATTCTGCAGGCGCGAATTGAACAGTAAGACATCCATGCGACCGGACAGCAGTTTTTTCAGCCGCGAACTGGTTTGCGGCTGATCTTCTTCGACCTTGAACAGCCGATTTCTTTGACTGTCGATTTCATCGCCGAAGCGTATGCCGCGCACAATGCCGACCGATTTCCCCTTCAAATCATTCAAGCTGGTGTAATCCCAGTTGGCGTCGTCACGCACCACCAACCAGATATAGTCGCTCATTACCGCTTCTGAATAAGCCAAGACCTTGAGCCGTTCGCTGGTTTTTGACATCCCAAAACCCAAGCCCTCACCAGCTTTGACATTTTCTATCACGCGCGGCAGCGGATAGCGGCGGATCTCAAACTGCAGATGCAGGGCACGTTCGAAATAAGCGATGATTTTGCGGTTTTCCGGACGTATCGGTGCCAGCGCACCGTTTTCGTCACGCGTCTCGGCCAGCAGCAGCGGCGTGGCGGCCAACGCCGGCGCAGCCGCACCCGCACCCAGCGCCAGCAGGAGCGCACATGCATAGCGGACGAAAAAAGAGCAGTGAAGTGGCAGCATGCTTAGACCGATAATTTTTCTACGAAAAAACTCAGCTTGGTGCGGAACGGAATGGTATTTTGATGATTATAACGCTCATTGTGATACGTGTCGCGGCGCTGCGAATCGTGGATTCGGTATCTGTCAAGATAGTTGGTAAGATTTGAGCTTAAACCGCTACCAGTTCCTGTTCGGTAAACGCATACGGCGCATAACGCCGACCACCGCGCCCTGTGTTTGAGATCACAAATTGTGATCTCAAAGATTCCCATTCGGCAGCATCCAACTGAAACATAAAATCTTCCGGAAACCGATGCAGATTACGTTTAACGGCTTGCCCCAGGCTACTGGTCGTTACGCCATACAGCGCTGCCAAATCGGTATCGAGTAACACCTTTTGATCGCGCAACACCACAATATGTTTGGCAATCGTTCCAGTCGATAAATTCTTTGTGTGCGTGACGCTGGCTTGACTGCTCATGCCTTCACCTGTTCGCGTGGTGGTTTCTTCGGTGTGATTGTTATCTTAGCCGCTGGTTTCGCCATACGTGCCAGCGTCCCGGAAACCGTCATATCTCAGTACCTGAGCGGCTCGCTCACTTGTCCATCAATGATATGAACCGTGCGCTGCGTCCTGCGTGCCAGCTCCGGGTCGTGGGTGACCATTAAAATCGTGGTTCCGTGACTATTGATTTGTTCTAATAATTCCATGACCGCATGCGCCATCTTGGAATCAAGATTACCGGTCGGTTCATCGGCCAGCAGCAAGCGCGGTGAGCCGGCCAAAGCCCGTGCAATCGCCACCCGTTGTTGTTGACCACCCGATAATTCGGCAGGAAAATGGCGCATTCTCGAGGCCAAGCCGACCTGTTTCAATACACTTTCTATCCGCTCCTTTCGCTCGGCTCGAGGTAGCCCGCGATAGCGTAGCGGGACATCGACATTATCAAATAAATTCAAATCAGGAATCAGGTTAAAACCTTGAAAGATGAAGCCGAGTTTTTCATTACGCAGGCGCGAGCGCGCGTCATCGGATAAGTTTTTCACATTGACACCATCGAGAAAATAGTCACCGCTGGAAAATTCTTCCAACAAACCGGCGATATTTAAAAAGCTGGTTTTGCCGGAACCGGAAGGGCCGGTGACGGTCAGGAATTCGCCCTCTTTAACATGGATGTCAAAGTCACGCAGAGCATAGGTTTCTATCTGATGAGTGCGATAAACTTTGCTGAGATGTGTCATTCGTATCATAGATAATCCGACCTTTAATTGTGTATGGAAATGCGGTTGACATTGTCAAACGCATCAGCGCCGGCGATCACCACTTGTTCCCCGACTGTTACGCCATCGAGGATTTGTATTTGACTGACACTGACGGCACCGACTTGAATTGCGCGTTTCTCGGCAATTCCTTGATTGAATACGTAGGCAAACTTTCCACCGAACTGTTCCAAGAATGGTCCCCGTTGCACCACGATGACATTATTTTTTTCTTCAATCAGCAAGCGCACGCTGACGCGCTGGCTCTGCCGCAGGCCGCTTGGTTGCTGAGCGTCGAAGCGGATTCTCGCCAAGACTTGGTTATTGGACACCTCGGGCGACATGGAAGCTAATTGGCCAGCAACTTTTCTATCCGCTATGTGTATCTCGGCACGCATCCCTAAACCAAGATCGGCAAGATAGATTTCCGGAATCGCCACTTCGACTTCGAGTTGAGACAAATCGACTAAACTCAGCACCGGGCTGTCGGCTGCGACCATGCTACGATTCGGTACCGAGACGACACCGATCAGTCCGTCGATTGGTGCCCTCAGGTGTAAGGCATCGACGCGTCGTTTGGCATAGTTAAGCGTAGCTTTTTGTCGCTGCAATTGCTGGATTTTTGACTTCAGCTCTAACTGCACATCCGCGCTCTCGAGTTCTGCGGCTGCCGCCGCATGTTTGCTACGGATTTCCGCGCTCTTGAGTGTGTTTTGTACTTTGGCGAAATCATTCTCAGGCACGACGCCTAAACCACCCGCTTTCTCGATCCGGCGATAGGCATTTTCTGCCGCCATGCGCTCAATCTCGGCTTGATCGGCATCGCGTTGTGCCAAGAGTTTTTGTTTACTTGCGAGTATTTTTTGTCGCGCGACTTCGGCTTCCAATTGTTCGTAATGCGATTGTTCGCGCTTCAAGGCTTCGCTCACATCAGGGGCTTCCAGCGCTGCCACTACCTGCCCTTGCTTGACCGTATCGCCAGCCTTGACGGTGAGGGTGACCGTGCCGCTGGCGCTGGAAAATACCGTCGGGCTGACGGCTGCGATGATTTTCCCATTGACACTCGCATCGCGCACCAAGTTGCCATGGCTGACTGTCGCCAGCCGCAGCCGCGCCATACTCACTGAGTGGGCACTGTTACGCCAAGCCGCGAACAAGCAGAAGGCAAGGATGCTGAGGACGATTGCGCCGATACTGATTCCTATCAGAAACTTACGCCGTTGCCAGGTCGGAACGATCAGTACGGCATCTTGTGATGAAGTATCTCTGATCATCAGCTTTCCCTTATGAATGTATTTTTACTCGCCACTGCCGGCGAAATACTGGCCGCGCGCCACGCCGGCATCGCAGCGGCAAGGACACCGAGCAGTAGCAAGCCGATGGCACCCAGGGCGACATAGCTGAGCGGTAGTGGGGCAATGTCCAGTTGATTGATCAGCAGCTGATTTAAGCCTATAGCCAACAGCATGCCGCCGCCGATTCCCGCCGTGCTGATCATCACATTCTCCGTAATGAAGTAGCGTAAGATGTCGACTTTTCTTGCACCGAGTGCGCGTCGCATGCCAATTTGTTGACGTCGCTGCGTGAGCCATAAATTGCTTACGCCGACTATGCCGCTGGCGCTGATTATCAGCAGCAACACGCTGACGACGACTAATATCGAGATGATGCTCATCTCTTTGCCATAGCGTTGTTGTCGGTCTTGTAGTGAGGTCTTGCTGTCTATCCGCACGGGAAATGTACTGGCTGCGCGTAGGGCCGTTTCCACTTCGGCGATTACGCGCTGCACTTGCCCGTGTTCGCTGCGGATCACCAGCATCGGTGAGCTGCTTGCCGTTCTCACAGGGAGCAGCACGGAGTAGTCGGCTGCCGATGCGCTGGGCGCACTCGGTGTTTGCAAGCGCGCGACGACACCGATGATGTGCGATTCTTTCGCGCCTGATCCTGTGCCCCAAAAGAATGATTTTCCCGTATAGCTTTCGGCATCCGGAAATAAATTCTGCGCCAAGGCTTGCGTGACAATCACTTGATCAGGCTTGATTTTTTCGCCGTCCGGATCTTGCTCGATAACATCGCTGTCGGTGAAATCGCGGCCAGCAACTAATTGTAAGCCCAAGCTTTTGATCAGTGAGTCCGGCGACAGGTACAGCGAGACGATGGCACTGGGCTGTGTTTGATGGCGATCGGTAGAGATGGAAACGTTCCAGCCCGCTTGCGACATCGGCATTTGCGAGACTTCCGCTGCAGAAACGACGCCGGCGACGGCCGAAGCCACTTGTACTATTCTTTTTTGGTAGCTGATTTTTTCCGCCTGGCTCAGCGGCAGATGAGCGCTGATGCGCATGGAAAAAGTATTCGCTTCGTCGGCCAAACCGCTAGGGCGATGGGCATCATGGAGGCGTATATTTACGACATGCATGGCATTGGACAGAATTGCCAAGCTCAGGGCAATTTGTATCGCCACCAAGAACGGTGCAGTCTTATTCCGCATTAAGGCTGAAAAGATCGGGCGAATATCCATGGCTGCTGAATTTATTGTGATTTTAATTGAATGGCAGGCATGACCTTGCTAGCACGCCAAGTCGGCAGCAGCGCGGCCGCAACACTGGCGGCGATGGATAGGAAAAATGTGAGCAGCAGCATGGTGAAATCGAGCTGAGCGGTCACGGCCAAATCGGCACTGTGCATGGCAATACGCGACAAACAAAAATAAGTGAAGGCCAAACCCAGGGTGCCGCCGGCTAAGCCAAGTACGACGGATTCCGTTAAGTACTGTTTGAAAATCTCAGCTTGCGTCGCACCTAACGCCCGACGAATACCGATCTCAAGCGTGCGCGCAGAAAATTTCGCCAGTAACAAGCCGCTCGCATTGACCAAACAAAGGACTAAAAACCCCAAGGATAGCCAAGTCGCCAGCTTGCTGTCATTCGGGACTACGTGCAGATATTCCATCCATTCTCTGACATTGAACAAGGCATTCGGTGCTTGACGCGGGAAGCGGCCGAATTTTTTTTGATCGGCGGTGTAAGCATCCAATTGCTGCTTCAGTAGAATTTTTTGTATGGTCGAATCGGTTTCAAACCAAAACTGTATCCACAGGCATTCCGAATCAAGCACGCCTTGAAAGCCCGGGCCGACCAAGCCGGAGCAAGATAGATTGCCACTGTTTTCAAACTTGTTGGCGATCGCCGTGCGAAACGGAAGGTATATTTCATCCTCGCCGGCGACCATGCTTTTTCCATTCAAGAGATTGGTATAGCGCGGCAAAGGATTCCAAGCTGCGAGCACGCCGATGATGGTGAAGTCTTGCTCTTGAAAACGCAGACGCTTGCCTACCGGATTGTCTGTGCCAAAAAATTGTGTGCTGGTATTTTGCGATAAGACAATCAGCCTGGCGCCCTTGTTATCGTCATCCTCACTCCACGCAGAGCCATACTTGAACGGCAGTTCAAACATGGAAAAATAGGCGCTGGTGGTTGCCACGCCACGAACGCTGAGTAAACCTGATCCGGCTTTTGGTGATTCAACTAAACTTCGGATGTTATAGAGTGCAGTGCGGTTCTTGGCAAATTTCAAACGCAACAAATTGCTCGCGTCAAGATAGCTCATGTGGGGGGAATCTTCTGCTGAACGCGGGGCCGCCGGAATATAGTTCTCCAAGGGACCATTGTCGATGACAGGTACGAGCAAGTCAGCACTCTTATGCGGAATCGGGTCGCTCGACAAAGCATGTAAGATCGTCAGCGTGGTGACACTGGCCGCAATGCCGAGCGCCAAGATGATAGTCAGAAGTATGGTCAGTGACAATTGACTGCGCAGCTTACGTATTCCTGACTTCAGATAATAGGCAAACATTGACGAGACCTCGTTCAACTGGCACGCATGGATGATCTCAATAGCGCGGGTGATACTGCGGAGGGGAGAATATGATTTTAGTTTGTAACCGAGCGCAGATGTCTCGTAAAAATACGAAAATCAGGCGATCACAAATAGGACAGCGACGAAATGGGTGGATGCAGCTTGGTCCAGCTGGCTCGCTTGATTGCACTGCAATATCAGTAATCGGGCTTTTCGCGCAGCAGCGATTGCCAAATGCGGCGCGACTGTCTTAGTATTAAATTCTTTGTTCTAATGTGGCGAGGAGAGAATTCAATGGCGAACCCGTTGCAGACGCGCGAAGCCGACAGCGCGCCGCCCGATATCCATACCGTGATCGACAGCGACACCGTGTTTCCACCATTGCGCCGGGTCGCTATGCTGCGGCCCTTCAGGTGGTTACGGTTGGGTTGGCGTGACAGCCTGGCTTCGGGTGGCAGCAGTTTCCTGTATGGCGTTTGCTTTGCCTTGATGGGGTGGTTTCTCAATCTGGTGCTCAATCATGCGCCCGAGTATGTGTCGGCGCTCAGTTGTGGCTTTTTACTGGTCGGGCCTTTGTTGGCGTTGGGCTTGTACGATATCAGCCGGCGCTTGGAAAATCAGCGCTCCGGTTTGCTGGGCAGTGTGTTTTCCATGCGCGGGCGTTGGAGCAATATCGGCGTCTTGGCCTTGGTGCTGGCGGTGGTGCTGATGGTGTGGGCGCGTGCGTCTTTGGTCATTTTCGCTTTGTTTTACAACAAGGGCATGCCGACCATGCAAGGCTTTTTGCAGCACCTGTTTTCGCTAGACCATCTCGAATTCATTTTGGTGTATGCCTGCATAGGCTTTATTTTTGCCAGCATTGTGTTTGCCATCAGTTGGGTCTCTATTCCGCTCATGCTCGATCGTGATACCGATGCGATTACCGCCATGATCATCAGTTGTGTTGCCTTGTTCATCAATGTGCCGCTTAGCATCGTTTGGGCCTTGTTGATTGTGGCCTCGGTCGCGCTCGGTCTGGCTACTTGGAATCTGGGTTTCATCGTGCTCATGCCGTTGATCGGCCATGCCACTTGGCATGCCTACAAGGATGTGGTCGGGCATGCCGTCGCGCAAGCAGATGTGACAAATGTTACCGAAGTGTAAGTAATGTTGATGTAGGGAAACTAATCCGCTATAACGTCCACATCGCGCAAATTATTTCCATATGGAAATAGTGGCTGGCGCGTAGTCTTGTGGAGCGGCCCATGAACCCATCGAAATTATTCCATCTCTTGACGCTGTGCGCGTGTGCCGGTCATAGCGCCTTGGCGCTGGCCCAGAGCGTCACCTTAAGCGTCGATACCCAATCTGAACGCAAAGCCATCAGTCCGCTGATTTATGGCTATAACGCGTATGCCGATGGCAGCGGGCGTAACGGTTTGCAAAATCAGGGTGGCTTGGCCAATTTGCAGGAATTGAATTTGGTTTCGCGTCGTCTTGGCGGTAACAATATGACCAGTTATAACTGGGAAAATGGCGTCAGTAATTCCGGTGCCGATTGGTGCAATTCATCCAATGCCGGTGTCAGTGCCACGGCCGGTGCCGGTGATCCGTCCCAGACCGCCGGCTTGGCGTATTACGCACCGGGGGCTGCGCTCAAGAGCTTTCAAGATCAGTCGCTGTTGTTGGGTACCTACTCCTTGCTGCAATTACCGGCCGCCGGCAAATTGCCGAAAGATATAGTCAATCTCTATCCACCCGGCAGTTGCAACGGTTCCGCCTTGTGGCAAAACGCACCCGGTGCTTCGAACATCGATCTGAGCCGCTGGGTCAGCATCGTCAATGATAAGCCGGCCAGTGCCGGGGCCTTGAGTTTGCAGCCGCAGATCGGCGACGCCACCGTGTATATTGATGAAGAACTCAATTTTTTACTGAAAAATTATGGTGCGGCCAGCAGTGCTAAAGGCGTCAAGGCGTATGAGCTCGATAATGAACCGGATCTGTGGCACCAGTGGCCGTCGGCTTATGGCGAGGGGACGCATCCGCTGCTGTATCCGAATGTGACGACGGTGGCCGATGTGTTACAGAAAAATGCTGCCTTGGCGGCAACCGTGAAACGCATGGATGGCAGCGCGGAGACTTATGGTCCGGCCGTCAGCGGCTATCTTGGTCTGTTCAGTTTGTGGGCCGTGTGGGATGGTGCGCAGACACGGCAACCGGCTGATTGGGCCAGCTACAATGTAGAACCTTTTCTGAGCAATAACACGGGCGATCGCTATCGTTACAATGGCATGACCTTCGCCAATGTGTATTTGAATAAAATGAAACAAGCCTCGACGGCCGCCGGTCGCCGCTTGCTCGATACGCTGTCATTCCATTATTATCCGCAAGCTTCGCAAACGCCGGCCGACCGTGTGCAGGCGGCGCGCAGCTTGTGGGATGCGGCGTATGTCGAACCGAGCTGGATTACCCAAAGCGGTTACGGGTTTACCGATGGCCGCGGCTTGCAGGTGCTGCCGAAATTGAAACAGGCGATTGCCGATTTTTACCCCGGTACCAAGTTGGCCGTGACCGAATACGATTTCGGTGGCAAGGATGATGTCAGCGGGGCTATCGCTCAAGCCGATGCGCTCGGGGCGTTCGGTCGTCAGGGCGTGTACATGGCCAGTTACTTTGGTGATGTGGAAGGGTATATCGGTGCCGGCTTCAAATTATTCCGCAATTACGATGGAAATAAATCGGTATTTCCGGAAATTTCGGTTAAATCAGCTTCGACCAATAATGCCAATGCCAGCGTGTATGCGGCCGTCAGCGCCACTGATCCGACTACCCTGCATATCATCGCCATCAATCGTTTGAGTACGGCTGTGAAAGCGAGCATACAGATTAAAAATCCGCTGGCTTTCAAAACCGTCAAGGCTTGGGGCGTCGATGCCTCAAGCCAGGCACTCAGTGCACGCAAGGGCATCGCGGCGATTGCCAAGAATAGTTTCAGTTACAGTTTACCGGCACAATCGGTGCTGCACTTCGTGCTGCAACCCTGAGTAATTGCGGATTAAATCCTGCTGCGATTTAATCCGCGTTTTTCTTATTTTTTGAGTTCGCTGAGCACGCCGCGCAGCATCGCCAGCATTTGATCGATTTCTGCGTTCGTGACGTTTAAGGCGGGCATGAAGCGCAGCAGATCGGGACGCGGTGAATTCAATAACAGACCGACCGGTTCCAAATTACGCGCCGCTTCGACAATCGCGCCGCCGATCGGGCTGCCGAGTTTGAGCGCGCGCAGCAAGCCTGCGCCGCGTTCGCCTTCGAGTCCAAATTCATCCGACAATTTATTGAGTTCGGCACTCAAATACGCGGCGCTTTGTTTGACTTGTGGCAGAAAGCCGGGCTTGCTGATTTCTTTGAGCACGGCGATGCCGACCGCCGTCATCAACGGTGCACCATTATAGGTGCCACCCTGATCGCCGGGAACGAAACAAGCCACCGCTTCGCGACACAGCAGCGCGCCCAGTGGCACGCCGCCGCCTATGCCCTTGGCCAAGCTCATGATATCGGGTTCGATATCTGACAATTGATAGGCGAACAATTCGCCGGTACGGCCCATACCTGATTGGACTTCGTCGACGATGAGCAGAATGCCATGTTTTTGTGTCAAGGCGCGTAGTGCTTGCATGAATTCTGTACTGGCCGGTATCACACCGCCTTCACCTTGTATCGGTTCGAGCATGACGGCAACGGTTTTGTCGCTGATCAAATTTTCTACCGAGGCGATGTCATTGAGATCGGCTTTCGGAAAACCACTGACTTGCGGCGCAAACAGCGTATCCCAGCCCGGTTTGCCGGAGGCCGACATGGTGGCCAGGGTGCGACCATGAAAACTATGGTCGAAGGTGATGATTTCAAACGCGCCGTTGCGGTGCAATTGCCCCCACTTGCGGGCCAGTTTGATCGCGCCTTCATTGGCTTCGGCACCGCTGTTGGTAAAGAATACACGATCAAAACACGAGGCGGCCGTCAGCATGCCAGCCAGTTCCAGCATCGGTGCGTTATAAAATGCCGGCGAAGGGTTGAGCAATTTTTTTGATTGCGCTACCAGCGCTTCGTGGATCACGGCTGGACTATGGCCGAGACAATTGACGGCCCAACCTTGCAAGTAATCGAGATAGCGTTTGCCATTGTGGTCGGTCAGCCACATGCCCTGACCCTCGGTAAAGATGATTTCGGGACGCGGGGTGATGTACATCAGAGAATTAACTTTGTACTGACTGAATTCCATTTCAAGACTCCTGAGGGTGAGCGGGCATACGGGGTAATCAATAAGAAAAAAGCCACAGGAAAAGGCCTGTGGCTTGATTAGCTTGCGTCCGGTGACGGCGCGGTTTCACTAATATGTCGGCCCAGGCTCGCACAGCGCGAGTCGGCGTCGCGCGATATTTGGTGAAGACATGTCAGAGAAGATTTTCATAAAACGCAGTGTAGGACTTTTTCCGCACTGCGTCAAAATAAATTTTCCCAGTACCGTGTTTTAAGCCAAATCGGCTTCTGAAGTGAACGCATCGGCATAAAACTCTTCGGCCGGCAAGTGGCAGATGCCGGACAATTGCGTTTGCGCCGCTTGTACCATGAGCGGTGCGCCACAGGCATAGACTTGATGGCCGGAGAGGTCGGGATGGTCATCGATCACGGCTTGATGCACATAGCCGCTGCGGCCGCTCCATTGGTCTTCGGGCCGCGCATCGGACACTACCGGCACATAGCGGAAGTTGGCCAGCAGGGCAGGCCATTGCTGGCACAGGGCATCGAGATACAAATCGCTCGGGCGACGAGCGCCCCAGTAGAGCGTGATGGCGCGTGTTGAGCCGCTGTGTATCAGTTGTTCGACGATGGCTTTGATCGGTGCCATGCCGGTGCCGGAAGCCAGTAAAATGATCGGCTTGTCGCTGTCTTCGCGCAGAAAAAAACTGCCTTGCGGGCCTTCGAAGCGGACGATGTCGCGTTCTTTCAGGGTGGAAAAAACCTGATCGGTGAACAAACCACCGGGCATGTGACGCAGATGCAGCGTGAGTTGGGTCTCGCTGTGGGGGGCATTGGCGATGCTGTAGCTGCGCCGTTTGCCATCTTTCAGCAGAAATTCTATGTATTGGCCGGGGCGGTAGCGTAAGCTTTCATTGGCCGGCAATTGCAAGGCCATGAGCATTACATCGCCCGAGAGTTTTTCGAGCTTGGCGATACGGGCTGGCATTTTTTTGAGCGGGTAATCGCTGCTGGCGGCGATTTCGCGCACGACAATGCTCAGATCGCTGTTCGGACGGGCGCAGCAAAACAGCGCCATGCCTTGCGCCGCTTCTTCGCTCGAGAGCGCGCGTTCCTGATGTTTGCCATGGGTCAGCGAGCCAGCCGTGACTTGGCCTTTGCAGGAGCCGCAGGCACCGTTTTTGCAGCCATACGGTAAGCCTACGCCGGCACGCAAAGCAGCCGATAAGACGGTTTCGCCGTCGTCACAACTGAATTGACGACCACTGGGTGTTACGGTTACTTGAAAAGTCATACAATCCTGAATATGAAAACACGTTTGAAAAAAACTGGCAAGCCACGCTTGCTGATCATCGGCTGTGGCGATGTCGGCCTGCGTTTGCTGGCCTTGCTGCGCGAGCGCTTCCGCATCTTTGCCGTCACCAGTCAACCGGCGCGTTGCGCCGAACTGCGCGCCGCCGGTGCCATACCGCTGCTAGCCAACCTTGATTGCCGCGCCAGCTTGGCACGTTTAGCCGGCTTGGCACCGACGATTGTCCATCTGGCACCGCCGCGCGCCGAAGGCGAGGGCGATCGCCGCACACAAAATTTGATCGCCATTTTACCTGAGGGCGGCCGTCTGGTGTATATCAGTACCACCGGGGTGTATGGTGACTGCGGCGCGCAGCGTTTTGATGAGACCCGCAGCGTGGCACCGCAGAATGCGCGGGCACGTCGCCGCGTGGCGGCCGAACAGAGCTTGCGTGCTTGGGCCAGAGGCAGGCGCGCGCATTTATCTATTCTGCGCGTGCCCGGTATTTATGCGGCCGAGCGCTTGCCGCTCGATCGTTTGCGTAAGGGTACGCCGGCCTTGATTGCGGCTGATGACGTCTATACCAATCACATCCATGCCGATGATTTGGCCTACCTGATCGTACTCTCATTGATGCGCGCACGACCGCAGCGGGTGTATCATGCGGTCGATGACAGTGATTGCAAGATGGCTGAGTATTTCGATGCCGTCGCGGCCGCCTTTGCGCTACCGGCCGCGCCGCGTCTGGCACGTGCCGAGCTGGCGCAACAGGTGTCGCCGCTGCTGCTGTCATTTATGTCGGAATCGCGGCGCATGCACAATACCCGCATCAAAGCCGAACTCGGCGCACGCTTGCGCTATCCGAGTGTGACGCAGGGTATTGCTGCGGCTGCCGCCGCACATTTGCTTAAATCAGCGCCGACGTGACTTTCAAGACTTCATCGGCGGTAGTCATGCCTTCGCTGATTTTCAGGGCACCGGCAATGCGTAAGGGTTGCATCTGATCTTTGATGCTCTGTGCCCGCAGCGCAGACAAATCAGCTTCTTTGGTGATGAGCTTGCTGAAACCCTGGGTAACGGTGAGTAATTCATACAAGCCGGTACGCCCGAGGAAGCCGGTTTGGCGACATTCCGGGCAACCGACCGGACGATACACGGTGCTCGGCTTGGCGATGCCCCAGTCTTCGACCAAGCTTTGCCAAACTGCATCGGTGATCTCGCCGTCTGGTGTTTTGCAATGACGGCACAGCGTGCGCACCAGACGCTGCGCCAGAATGCCGATGATGGTCGCTTCGAGTAAGTAATACGGCACGCCGAGTTCGAGCAGACGCATGATGGCCGACGGTGCATCATTGGTATGCAGGGTAGACAGCACCAGATGACCGGTCAGGGCGGCTTGGACCGCCATTTCCGCCGTTTCCAGGTCGCGGATTTCACCGACCATGATGATGTCCGGGTCTTGTCGCATCAAGGCGCGTATGCCATCGGAAAAACTTAAATCGATCGACGCTTGCACCTGCATTTGATTGAACGAGGCTTCCACCATTTCGATCGGATCTTCTACGGTGCAGACATTGACATCGGTCGTTGCCAAGGCCTTGAGCGTGGTGTAGAGCGTGGTGGTTTTGCCGGAGCCGGTCGGGCCGGTGACCAAAATGATACCGTGTGGTTTCTTGGTCAGCACATCCCAGCGGCGTGCATCGTTGATGGGGAAACCGAGTTCGGGCAAGGTTTTGACGACCACTTCCGGATCGAAAATCCGCATCACCATTTTTTCGCCGAACACGGTCGGCAGGGTTGACAGGCGTAATTCGACTTCTTGACCGTCGGCGGTGCGGGTTTTGATGCGACCATCTTGCGGGCGGCGCTTTTCGATGACATCGATGCGGCCCAAGAGTTTGATGCGCGCCACCATGGCGATCATGACTGTTGCCGGCACCTGATACACCTGATGCAGCACACCATCGATACGAAAACGTATCGTCGCCATATCACGCTTGGGTTCGAGATGAATATCCGAAGCGCGTTGGTCGAACGCGAATTGCCACAACCAATCGACGATATTGACGATGTGCTGATCATTGGCGTCGACTTGTTTATTGGTTTTTCCGAGTTCGACTAATTGTTCGAAATTTTGGCGCAAGCCGAGATCGTTGGCGCTGTCTTTTTTACGCGCATCTTTAATCGATTTTGCCAAAGAAAAAAACTGCACGATGTACTGCGATATTTCCAGCGGATTGGCCAGCACCAGGCGAATTTCTTTGCGCGAAATGCGCGCGATTTCATCTTGCCATTCATGATTGTAAGGGTCGGTGGTGGCGACCACCACGGTCTGCGCCGTCGATTCGACCGGCAGAATATTGAAGCGCGTGGCATATTTGACCGACATCACATCCGACACCGAAGTGAAGTCGATTTTCAGCGGGTCAATGCGGTAGAACGGCAGGTGCACTTTCCGCGCCGCCCATTCGGTCAGCCAGTCCAGCGTCAGCAAGCCTTGTGGCGGCTTGGCCGAATGCAGCTTGCACTGGGCCGCTGCCGTCAAGGGGTGCATATTGGCCGGGCCGTTTTTGAGCAAGCCTTGGGCTTCATTGAATTTCGCTTTCACTTCCTCTTTTTTGAGTATGCCGTCTTCCATGAGCCAGGTGAAAATCTGTTGCAGATTAAGGCTGCGTTTGCTGGTGCTGGTCATAGGTGGTGGCGGGAAAAAGGAGTGGGTGGGAATGCCCCGCACAGCGAAGCGAGGCATCAAAATTCACAGCGGGTCGCAGGCCGCTTTCAAGCCGTTAACCCAAGATTTGGCCGGTAACTTGGTGGCGCTTTTGATCTCATCGGCGCGTGCATACAGTGCGCTGAAATCGAAACTCTGTTTTTGTTTGAAGGCGATTGCGACGACGTTACCATCATGGACTTCCGGCAGACACAGCACCTGCGCGAAGGCGAAGCGCAAGGCTTTCAAATTGCGCGCATAACTGGGATGGTCGCCAAACAGGTTGACGGTCAGGATGCCATCGGGCTTGAGGCATGCAGCGCAGGCTTGGTAAAATTCGGCGCTGTCGAGCACCGGTCCTTTGGCGGTGGCATCGTATAAATCGACCTGTAGCGCATCGACCCCGCCATGCTGATTCGGGTCGTTGACAAAATTGAGGGCGTCCATTTCGTAGACGTTCAGACGCTCGTCATTCATCGGCAGTTTGAACATGCTTTCGCAAATTGAAATGACGGAAGGGTTGAGTTCGATGGCCGTTACCCGCGCCTGTTCGAATTGACGATAGCAAAATTTGGTCAGTGCACCGGTACCGAGACCGAGTTGCACCATATGTTCAGGCTTGGGATTGAACAGCATCCAGCACATCATTTGCTGGGCGTATTCGAGTTCGATTGCATCGGGTTTGCGCAAGCGCATGGCACCTTGTACCCATTCTGTACCGAAGTGCAAATAGCGTACGCCATCGAGTTCAGATAAGGTGACTGGTGCGTAGCGGACTTTGCGCGGCGCTTTGGGGGCCGCAGCACGTGGGCCGGAGCGATGGTTGGCTTCGGCTTCTATGGATTTTCGTTTGATAAGCATGGCGCTATTTTACCTTTTACTGTCATGGCATCGGTAAAAACCGGGAAAATTCTTGTAACCGCATGAAAGCTGCCGTCTACTTGCTCAATGCCCGTGCTATCGCCGCGTCCGGTCTGCGCCGGCAGCGTCTAAAATCCGCGCAAGGCCAACCACGCCGCCAATTTGTTCGCATACGCGAGCGTATAGGCCGGACTGCTCGATGGCAGCGCGACGATGCGATAGTGGGCGGCCTGTGCGCCGAGCACACGTAAGCCCAGTTTGGCTGCGGTGCCGCCGTTGAAAGCGATGCTTGTGATGCCGGGATGCTGTGCCAACAGACCGAGCAAATCATTGTCATCGCGCGCACGAATTTGGCTGTCGAGACTGCCGGCGCGCTGCGCTTGGGCCACGACATCCCATAAGCCTATGCCATGCCGAAGCAGGGTGGCCAGTTTATCCGGGTAGGGCAGTTGGTGTAACTCGGCATCGATGACAGCACCGACCAGTTGCCAGAAGCGATTTTGCTTATTCCCATAGTATTCATTGCGCATCAGAGATTGCTCACCGGGTAAACTGCCCAGTATCAGCAAGCGCGTGCCAGCGTCGATGACCGGCTCGAAGCAACGCTTGAAATCAGGTGGCAAGGCAGCAGGGCGACGGTGCATAGATGCTTGAATGAGATGGGCAGGGAGGGATGCTACTATCTGGCGCACGAAAAACCGCTGCTGCCGCTTGAGCTAAGGAACTATGAGCTCAAACAATACTCTTATTATCTGTTAATTGTAAGCTGATAAGGTGTGCTTATCAGTACGTAACCAGGAGATTGTGATGAAAAAGTTATTTATCGTGGCAGCCATAGCGGCCACGAGCTTATTGAGTGCCTGTATGTCGCCGTCAAATTCGGGCAGCGTATATCGTGCCGGTCAGGCGCAGATTGAGCAGAATATTCGGATGGCTTATGTCGAGTCGGTGCGTAATGTCACCATTGATAAGGGACAAACCGGAGTCGGTACGGTCGCCGGCGCAGCGCTCGGTGGTATCGCTGCGGGTAAAAATATCGGTGGCGGCAGTGGTGCGGTTGCTGCTGGCATCGTCGGCGCGATCGCCGGCGGCGTGATTGGGCAAAAAATAGAAGGCAGTGTCAGTCAAAAGCCTGGTTATGAAATCACGGTGCGACTCGATAATGGCGAGATCAAGGCGATTGTTCAAGATGCCGATGAGTCGTTTCGCAGCGGTGAGCGGGTGCGTTTGTTAACGAGCGGCGGTACTACGCGCGTCTCTCACTGAGTTAGCGACGAACGCCACTGGGTTCCCGCCAAAAGCGCGCGGGAATGACGTGTCGGCCGCTTGTCATGCACCAAAAAAAATGCCGGGAAGTATATCCCCGGCATTTTTTTCAGACTTTTTACTTACTTAGTCAGCAGCAATTCATTGAGACGTTTCACGAAACCGCTAGGGTCACTCAACATACCGCCTTCGGCCAGTAAGGCTTGGTCGAACAAGATGTGCGACCAATCGCTGAAACGGGCTTCTTCGTATTTCAATTTTTGCAGCAAAGGATGGTCGGGGTTAACTTCCAAAATAGGCTTGGAATCGGGCGCAGCTTGACCAGCCGCTTTGAGCATGCGTGCCAGATTGCCGGACAAATCATTATCGTCGGCCACCAGACAGGCTGGCGAATCGGTCAAACGCAAGCTCACGCGTACGTCTTTGGCCTTATCGCTGAGCGCGGCTTTCATTTTTTCGATCAGGTCTTTGAACGCGGTTTCGGTTTCTTCGTGGTGCTTTTTCTCGGCTTCATCTTCGAGCGTGCCGAGGTCGAGTCCGCCTTTGGCAACCGACGCCAATTCCTTGCCTTCGAAATCGTTCAGGAAAGACAGCATCCATTCGTCGACGCGGTCGGTCAAGAGTAAAACTTCGACGCCTTTTTTACGGAAAATTTCCAGATGCGGACTGTTTTTTGCGGTCGCATAGGTTTCTGCCGTGACATAGTAAATCTTGTCCTGGCCTTCTTTGGCACGGCTCAGGTAGTCGGCCAGCGAGACGTTTTGCACATCGCTGTCGTTATGGGTGGAGGCGAAGCGCAGCAGCTTGGCGATGCGTTCTTTGTTGGTCGCATCTTCGCCTATGCCTTCTTTCAGCACCTGGCCGAATTCTTTCCAGAAGCCGGCATATTTTTCTTGCTTTTCGATAGCATCATCGCCGTCCGCATTGGCCAAATCTTCCAGCATGCCGAGCACACGCTTGGTCGAGCCTTCGCGGATCGCTTTGATATCGCGGCTTTCCTGCAGGATTTCGCGCGACACATTGAGCGGCAAATCATTGGAATCGATGACCCCTTTAACGAAACGCAAATACACCGGCATCAATTGTTCGGCATCATCCATGATGAAGACGCGTTTGACGTAGAGCTTGATGCCGCCACGTTTATTACGGTCCCACAGATCGAATGGGGCACGTGCCGGAATGTACAGCAATTGCGTGTAATCGCTGCGACCTTCGACGCGGTTGTGGGTATGTGTGAGCGGGGCGCTGTAATCGTGCGAGACATGCTTGTAAAATTCTTCATACTGTTCGGCAGTGATCTCAGATTTACTGCGTGCCCACAGTGCACTGGCTTGATTGACGGTTTCGAATTCTTCCAGCAGTACTTGCTCTTTCTTTTCTTCGTCCCATTCTTCTTTCTGCATTTTGATTGGCAGCGAGATGTGGTCGGAGTAAGTGCGGATCACCGATTTCAATTTCCAAGCTGACAGGAAATCGTCTTCGCCTTCACGCAAATGCAAGATGATATCGGTACCGCGGCTGGCCTTGGCGATGTCTTCAATGCTGAATTCACCGGCACCTTCCGATTCCCAACGCACGCCTTGATCCGCACCGGCACCGGCACGGCGCGATTCGACCGTGATACGGTCGGCGACGATGAAGCCGGAGTAAAAGCCGACGCCGAACTGACCGATCATGGCAGCGTCTTTTTGTTCGTCGCCCGAGAGCTTGCCGAAAAATTCTTTGGTGCCTGATTTGGCAATGGTACCGAGATGTTCGATCGCGTCGGCCTTCGTCATACCGATACCATTGTCGGAAATCGTGATGGTGCGCGCGACTTTATCGAAACTGACTTTGATCTGCAGTTCGCTGTCGCTTTCGAATAGAGCGGCATTGTTGATCGCTTCGAAACGCAGCTTGTCCGCGGCATCCGAGGCATTCGAGATCAGCTCGCGCAAGAAAATTTCCTTGTTGGAGTACAGCGAGTGGATCATCAATTGCAGTAATTGTTTGACTTCGGCCTGAAAGCCCAGGGTTTGTTTTTCTGACATGTTTTTTCCTCGGAAATTAGCTTGGCAAGAGTAGTAGATAAATAAATATAAAAAACGACCATTACAAAGTGGGGACGGCTGCAGCGATTTCAAGTTTGCCGTGTCAGGCAAACTTGTTTGATGCGCGTCGTTGCCTCAAACCGCCGACAGCGGCTTGATATGCATGGCACCGGCTAAGTCTTCAATTTCATAACCAAGGGCATGCAAGGCGACGCGCAGACGGTCGGCTTCGGCCCAGTTTTTGGCCAGCCGTGCGGCTTGGCGTTGTTCGGCCAAGGCTTGCACCTCGGCCGGAATGGCGATCACGGCCGGCACCCAGTCGACCAAGCCGAGACCGAACACGCGGTCGAATTCGGTGACGGTAGCTTTTTTATCGGCATCCGACAAACCCGACTTGAGCACTTCCCAGTTCAGCGCCAAGGCGCGCGGTACATTCAGATCTTCATTGATAAAGGCGGTGAATTTTTCCAATAAACTTGCATCGGCAACACCGCCGGCTGGCCAAGCATGGAAAGTTTCGCGCAAACGCTGCAAGGCTGTTTGCGCCGACAGCAGGGCATCGAAGCTGAATTGCATCTGACTGCGGTAATGCGCGCTCAGGCACAGATAGCGATAGGCCAGCGGATCGATGTGTTGATCAATCAGCGTTTGCAGGCGCAGGAAATCACCGCTCGACTTCGACATTTTGCCGGCATCGATTTGCAGGAAATAGCCGTGCATCCAGAAATTGGCCAAGCGGGTGCCGTGGCAAGCCTGATTTTGCGCGATCTCATTGCTGTGGTGAATGGAAATATGGTCTTCGCCACCGCAATGGATATCGAACCAGGGCGTCAGGTATTTCGCCGACATGGCCGAGCACTCGATGTGCCAGCCCGGAAAACCGCGACCCCAAGGGCTATCCCATTCCATTTGACGTTGTTCGGCGGCCGGGCTGAATTTCCATAAGGCAAAATCGGTCGCATGTTTTTTCTCGCCGAGTTCGACCCGGCTGCCGGCCTTGATCTCGTCACGTTTGATGCGCGCCAAGTAGCCGTAATCATCTTGCTTGCTGGTATCGAAATAAATACCGTCGCTGGTACGATAGGTGTAGCCCTTGCTTTCTATGCAAGCGATGAAATCAATTTGTTCGACGATATGGTCGGTGGCCTTGCACCAGATTGCCGGGGCTTGCATATTGAGGCGCGCCAGATCGGCTTTAAAGGCCAGCGTGAAGCGCTCGGCAATTTGCCAAGCCGATTCGCCGGCCTTGCGGCTGCCTTTTTCCATTTTGTCTTCGCCGTCGTCGCCATCGGACACCAGATGGCCGACATCGGTGATATTGATCACATGGCGCACCGTGTAAGCATTCCATTCCAGGCAGCGACGCAGCAGATCTTCGAACAGATACGTGCGCAGATTCCCGATGTGGGCATAATCGTAAACAGTTGGACCGCAGCAGTACAGGCCTACCCAGTCGGTGCGCAAAGGAGTGAAAGGGCGCAGGCGGCGTTCCCAGTTATCGTATAAAAGAATGTCCATCTTGATTTGCTAATGAAAAGAAATAAATGAGGTCAAAAAAATTCGGCAGCGCGAGGTCGCTGAGGAGCATCGGCAAAATGTGAACTAGCTCAACAACAATATGGCGTGCAGCGGTTTCGCAGCAGCGCGACTGCAAGCTAGAATGAAGGATAAGAATGTAGCATAGAAAGCTGGTTTTTGATCCGAAAGTGCCGAATTTGCGCCGATTTCAAGCTGTTTTCAAAGCCTGCTTGAGAAAATCCCACAGACCAGAGTCAGACATGGCGGCGATGTTGATGCGCATCTTGGTCGATGGAGCTTGATGCGGTGAGAATAGGCTGCCAGGCGCGAGCAAATATCCCTGTTCCATGGCTTGCTCGGTGAGTCGATTGGTATCGATACCGGTCTCGGTCCACAGGAACATGCCGGCCGGGGTACGGTATTCGACCTTGATACCAATATCTTCGAGGCGTTTGGTCACGTCATCGCGTACCGCATCGAGTTTCACGCGGATGCGGTCGACATGCTTGCGGTAATGGCCTTCCGAGAGCACTTTATAGACTACCCGTTCACCTATTTCGGTGCTTGTCAGATTAGACAGCATTTTGCGATCGGACAAGCGTATCGCCAGTTCAGGCGAGGTGGCGATGAAGCCGACGCGTAAATTGGCCGCCAAGGATTTGGAAAAACCGCCCAGATAGATGACGCGCTGCAACTGATCGAGTGCAGCGATACGGGTGGCCGGCTGGACTGCGGTTCCGGGGTGCATGTCGCAGTAAATATCATCTTCGACGATCATGAAATCATGCAACTCGGCCGTTTTCAAGACTTGGAAGGCCTTGGCGGCAGACAGCGAGGTCGAGGTCGGATTATGCATGACCGAATTGATGATGTAGAGCTTGGGTTTGTGGATCGCTGCCAATTCAGCCAGTTTGGCAACATCGGGACCATCATGCAGGCGGGGAATGCCTATCACTTTGGCGCCGAGTATGGCAAACGAACCGAACATCAGAAACCAGGCCGGATCATCGACGAAAATCGTGTCGCCGGGACGGGTGAATTCACGCGCCACCAAGTCGAGCGCCTGAGTCACGCCGCTGGTGGTGACGATTTGTTCTGGGGCTGCAGCAATTTCGAGTTCGGCTAGTTTCAGTTGCAATTGCTGGCGTAACGGTAGAAAACCCTGGGGCACGCCGTAATGCAGCAGCAAATTTTGGTTCAGGCGACTGATCGCGCGCAAACCGTTGGCCACCAATTCACCGTCCAGCCAGTCGTGCGGCAGTACGCCCGAACCCGGCATTTTTTGCGGGGGCAATTGGCGGAACATATTTCTGACCAGCCAAACCACATCGAGTTGCTGACTGCCGCTCAGCACCGGCGTTGCTGCAGCGCTAGCGCTAGCGGCCAGCATAGGGGCGCGTTCGCGCACGAAAAATCCGGCACCGCGGCGCGATTCCAAGTAGCCGTGGGCAACCAAGCGGTCATAGGCTTCGACGACCGTGAAGCGCGAGACACCCTGTTCATCGGCAAACTGGCGTATCGATGGCATGCGCGCACCGGTACGCAGCAATTTATCGTCGATGCGATTGGCTACTGCCGTGACGATTTGCTCGACCAAAGAGGTGCCGGAATCGCGAGAAAGGTAAAACATCGCAGCTTGCATGGAATTTTCTTGAGCGTGTATTGGAGAAATGACCGGAACAGTATGTTAATTAACTGCTTTTGTGTATCGGTACTGTATTGGAAATTGCGTTTAGGATAGCATAAGCCTGAACGGACAGGAATGCGAACAGTGCAATTGATCTATATTTAATCAAACAGGGGCAAGGATGGAAACCTTCACATATTCGCAACAATTTCAGCCGGACGTAGCTGCACTGCCGTCGCTACGGGCCGACGTCCTATGCCGCTGCGCGCGATTAGCGGAGGAATTGTCATGCCTTTGAGCGAATTCATTGCTTTTTCCTTATTCGCGTGGATAGGTTCGTTTACCCCGGGGCCGAATGTTGCCATCGCCGCCACGACTGGCGTCAACCATGGCTTGCGCGCCGCTTTACCGCAAGTGATCGGTGTGCCACTCGGTTTTGTCATCCTGATGTGGGCGATTGGCAGTGGCGGAGCTTGGATCTTGCAAGGCCATGCCACTCTGTTATTTTCGATGAAACTGGTGGGGAATGCTTATCTGCTGTGGTTGGCTTGGCGCCTGTGTTTTTCGGCAACGCTGTCGAATAGCAAAAGCACGCAAGCCTTGAGCGTGCCGCAGGCGGCGATGTTTCAGATCGTCAATCCGAAAGCGTGGATGATGTTGGTGGCCGTCACCTCCACCTATGCGATAGGACAAACGCATTTTTTCAGTCGCATGGCTTGGATGAGTCTCGGCTTCGCCATACCCTGCGCCCTGAGCGTATTCGCTTGGGCTTGGATGGGCGATAAGTTGCGACAATATTTGCAGGTCGGTCAGCGTTTGCGCTGTTTTAATTTGGGTATGGGCGTGGCACTGGCCTTGACCGCCGTGTGGATGTTTTCTTTGTAGTTGGCCGTGGCTGTACAATCGGCGGCCACGCTACCCCAATTCTCATGGGAACCGAATTAAATCAGTGCCGGGCGATGATATTGGGGGTGGTCACAGGTTTAGTGCAGGCTTACAATAGCAGGCTGTGCGCTTGCTGCCGGCTTTTGTAGGGCGTTTAGCGACACACCCAAGAATTCACCGGCTTGCCTTGTTATAAAGGCAGCCTGTTTTGTTTATTTTATCTAGGAAGATCATCATGCCAGTATCCGAACGACTGTACGCGCTCAATATCACTCTGCCACCGGTGGTCGCACCGGCTGCCGCGTATGTGATGCATGCTCAAACCGGCAACACCGTGTTTTTATCCGGTCATCTTGCCAAGAAAGATGGCAAAGTTTGGGTTGGCCAGCTTGGCAAAAATATCACGACGGAAGAAGGTAAACTGGCTGCGCGTGGCATCGCGATCGATTTGATCGCTACCTTACAAGATGCTTGCGGTGGCAATTTGTCGCGCGTTAAGCGTATCGTCAAAGTAATGAGTTTAGTGAATTCTACCGGTGATTTCACCGAGCAACATCTGGTTACTAACGGCGCCTCGGAATTGCTGGTCGAAGTGTTTGGCGATGCCGGTAAGCATGCTCGTTCAGCTTTCGGTGTGGCACAAATTCCTATGGGTGCCTGCGTAGAAATCGAAATGATCGTCGAAATCGACTGATCATTGACCTATCGCCGTCACACTGTTTTTCAGGTGACGGCATGAAAACAACACTTTGCCTGTAAGGCATGACTTTGAGTGAGACCCGCATGAAACTTGAAAATCCTACCCCTATCGATTGGAAATTTTCCGTACGCGCCGAGCAGTTGCAAAGCTCGGTGATACGCGAGATATTAAAAGTGACCATGCGTCCCGAAGTCATTTCTTTCGCCGGTGGTCTGCCTTCGCCGGAAACCTTCCCGGTTGAGCGCATGAAGGCGGCGTTTGATAAGGTTTTGTCAACGCAAGGTAAATCGGCGCTGCAATACGGCCCGACTGATGGCTACGCGCCACTGCGTGAATTTTTGGCAGCCTCGCTGTCTACTGCCGATTGCAGCATTTCACCGGACCAAATTTTGATGGTATCGGGTTCGCAGCAAGGCCTGGACTTGCTCGGTAAAGTGTTGATCGATGAAGGCAGCAAGATTTTGGTCGAGACCCCGAGTTATCTCGGTGCCTTGCAAGCTTTTTCCGTCTACCAGCCGGAGTTCGTCTCGGTTGATACCGATGAAAATGGCGTCTTGCCTGCCTCAGTTGCTGCCAACGGTGCCGGCGCGCGTTTGATGTATGCCTTGCCGAATTTTCAAAATCCTACCGGCCGCACGCTCTCGCTGGAACGTCGCCTTGAACTGGTGGAAACCTGCGCGCGCATGGGTATTCCGCTGATTGAAGATAACCCTTACGGCGATTTGTGCTATACCGGCGAACCCTTGCCGAAGATGTTGAACATGAACCCGGCTGGAGTCATTTATATGGGCTCGTTCTCGAAAGTGCTCACGCCTGGCATTCGTCTCGGTTATGTGGTTGGTCCGGTGCCTTTGATACGCAAGCTTGAACAAGCCAAGCAAGCTGCTGATCTGCATACTGCCCAACTGACGCAAATGGTGGTGTATGAAGTGATTAAAGATGGCTTCCTCGATCAGCACATTCCGACTATCCGTACTTTTTATGCCGGTCAGTGTGCCGTCATGCTTGATGCTTTGAGCCGACATTTTCCGGTTGGCGTGGAATGGACGCATCCGGAAGGCGGCATGTTCATCTGGGTGACCTTGCCGGCACATATAGACAGTAAGCAATTGCTCGATGAAGCGATACAGCAAAATGTTGCCTTCGTACCCGGTGGACCATTTTATGCCAACGAGGGTGAAAAAAATACTTTGCGCCTGTCATTCGTGACCGTGTCGCCGGAGCGTATCAACGAAGGGATAGAGAAATTAGCCAAGTTGATCAAAGCAAAAATGTGATTCGTTTTCACTCAGTCCGACCCGCCTGTTGTCCGGCGGGTTTTTTTTTGTTCGAATAATAAGGAATCGATATTTTTCTTAAATTTTAAGCAATTTTATTCTTTGTAAGGACAGTAATTAATTTGTTCCTACAGGCTCAGCGCAGCTTGCTTAGTGTCTGTGTGCAGGTTAGACTTCAAAATCGAATCAGAGTTGTTGCAAAGAAAAGGCTGCAGTATGGGGAAAAGATGGAAATCGGAATCGTTTGGCGTGCTGCGCTTGCTTGGCATGGCCAGCTTGCTTTGCGCTCAATTATGGGCCGCTACAGCAGTTGCTGATGAATGCAAAAAGCTGATCGCCACCGGTAATCCTGAATATCCTCCTTTCCTATGGCGCAATCCCGATGATGACAGCCATCTCATCGGTGCCAGTACTGAACTCATGCAAGCCATCGCTGCCGAAATCGGCATTCCCATCGAGGTCCGTTACGTGGGGCCATGGGCACGGGTGCAGGAAGAAGCCAAGCTCGGCCACGTCGATTTATTGGCTGGTGCGTTTCTGACCATTCCGCGTATGGAATACATGGATTATTTTTATCCGCGTTTGCGCGAAACGCGCAGTGTCATCTGGACTCGCAAAAACAGCCGAATGACATACAGAAATTGGTCTGATCTGGCTGGAAAAACCGGTATTACGGTCATCAATAACAGCTTTGGTGAAGAGTTTGATCGCTACGCTAAAGAATCACTCAAATTTTCTACCGTACCCAGTTTAGAGCAGGCGTTTCTGCTGCTCAACATGTCGCGTGCCGATTACTTGATTTACGAAGAAGACCCGGGCTTGGCATATGTTGCCAAATTGAATATGACGAATATCAAAGCACTTGACTCGGCCATCACCAATGAAAATCTGTATCTCACCTTGTCGCATAAATCACCGTGCAATACGCCGGAATTACGTGGCCGCATTGCCAAAGCTTTGTACAAACTCGACAAACAGAATTTGATGAATAAACTGGTTGCAAGCAATATTCAATTGTGGCGCAAGCAGCAGTCTAAGTAACGGACTGTCGAGGTAACATTGGTTTTCCGTAAACTTTCCCTCCGACAAATATCGATCTTAGGCGTCGCTTCCGGCATTTTGTTGCCAGCGCTGGTATTTGGTTATTTTGTGCTGGTAGCACGCTATGAGCGTGAATTACAGATACGCGTGCATGCGCCGATGGCGCAAAATGCTGACATGTTGTCGAAAGCGATGGAAATTCCCATCTGGAATGTCGACAAAGAAGTTGGCAAGCAATTCGTCGCGGCAGTCATGCGCAATCGCGAAGTCGTCAGCGTGGTCATCACAGATGAGGCTGCCAATGTCTTTGTACGCGCTGATAAAGTGTATGGCAAAGGTGCGCGGGTACTCAGCGATCACCGGCCCATCATCTTCAATCATAAATTGATTGGCAATGTAACCATCGAATTGACCACAGAGTTTGTTGATCGCGACTTACTCGATGATTTTTTTAAACTGGTCGCCGGCTTGGTGGGGCAAGTGATTTTTTCCTTTGCGCTGATCTGGTTCTTGTTCGATCGCCGTATTGTTCGGCCGATACAGCAATTGCAGCGCGTCACGGAGCGCTTGGCCAGCGGCAAACTTAATGAACCGCTGGAATGGCAACGCCATGATGAAATCGGCAATCTTGCTGCCGGTTTGAACAAGATGCGCTTGAACCTCGGGGAACTGATTGCCCAGCGTGAGCAGCAAAATATAGCCTTGCAGCGAGAGTTGCAGGAACGTTTGCGCGTGGAGCAAATTTTGCGCGAAACAGAAGAAAAATTCATGGCAATTTTCCAAGCCTCACCGGTGGCCATGACCGTGCTGCGCAAGGAGCAGCGCTATCGCATGGTTGCGGTCAATGATGCTTGGGTGCGCCAGTTTGCTTGGCCGGCTGCCGTCATTCTCAATGAACTTAGTATCCAAGACAGTCTGTGGCGCAATCCGGAAGATTTTCAGAATATGCTGCGCTTGCTTGAGCGGGACGGTGAAATGCCAAGCAGTGAAGCGTGGTTCCGCTGTGGCCGTCACGAACAACTGCTGCTGTGTCAGGTGTCGGGCCGCATGATACGCATTGCCGGTGAACCCTTGTTGATTCTGGTCCTCGAAGATATCACTGAAAAACGTCAACATGAGCAAGACATTCGCAATATGAATCTCAATCTGGAATTGCGGGTTTCTGAACGTACCCATGAACTGGAAGAGTCGAACAGCGAATTGACGGTGGTATTGGAAAATTTACGGCGTGCGCAAAAAGAATTGTTGCGCACAGAAAAAATGGCAGCCTTAGGCTCACTGGTCGCCGGCGTCGCGCATGAGCTCAATACTCCGATCGGTACCAGCGTGACGGTAGCGAGTACCTTACAACAGCAAACCCAAGAAGTATTGCAACAGCTGAATCAAGGGCTGCGTCGTTCCACACTCGAAACGTATTTGCAGAATGCCGGTCTTGGCACCGATTTACTGTTGCGTAACCTCAGCAAGGCCTCAGAGTTGGTGACCAGTTTCAAGCAAGTTGCAGTCGATCGTACCAGTGCCAATCGGCGCGTGTTCGCACTCAACGAAATGGTCGATGAACTGATCATGACGCTTGGACCGATGATACGTAAGACCAAGCATGCGGTGAAGGCAGAAATTCCGGCGCGCATCATGATCGACAGTTATCCTGGCGCGCTCGGACAAGTGCTGACCAATTTGATCAACAACGCCTTCATTCACGCCTTCGATGCCGATCTCCGTGGGATGGTTCGCATCAGCGGACGCGTGCTGGACCGAGAAAATATCGAAATCATTGTCAGTGACGATGGCAAGGGTATTCCCGAGGCACATCTAGGACGCATTTTTGATCCCTTTTTTACGACCCGCTTGGGCCAAGGTGGCAGCGGCTTGGGCTTGCATATTGTTTATAATCTTGTCACCGAGGTATTGGGCGGCGAGATCAGTGTCGACAGCAGTGTGGGCAAAGGTACGCGATTCACGATGCTGATTCCACGCATAGCCAAACAAGCTCAAACGCACTGACGCGGCAGATGCGAGGACACGTAAGCCTGGTTCACCCAGCAAAAACGCTTCCCTTCTAGCATAGCGCTGCCACTTTCTGCTACAGTCACGCCATGAGTAAATTATCTTTAGATCGTATCCTGCAGTCGCAGGGATTCGGAACACGCAAATATTGTCGTGAATTAGTCGCCGACGGCGAAGTCAGCATTGCCGGTGAAATTATTGAGCGCTATCAAACAACGGTGGAAACCGAGGGTTTGGTATATCGTATTTTTGATGAAGACTGGCAATACCGCGAGCATGTGTATATCGCGCTCAATAAACCGGCGAATTTTGAGTGTTCGCGCAAGCCCAGTCATCACCCTGGGGTCTTGAGTTTGTTGCCGGAACAATTCAGCTGGCGTGATGTACAACCGGTTGGGCGACTCGACCATGATACTACCGGCATGCTGTTGATGTCTGACGATGGCCCTTTTATACACGCGCAATCTTCGCCAAAGCGCCACATTCCCAAAATTTATCAAGCGACCACGGCAACCGAAGTGACGCCGGAATTGCTTGCGACCTTGCTCGCGGGTGTACAACTGCACGATGAGCCGGCACCGCTTGCCGCGCAATCATGCCGTCAGCTTGATACGCATAAAATTGAAATTATTCTTGAGCAGGGAAAATATCACCAGGTTAAGCGCATGCTGGCCGCTGCCGGTAATCATTGTGCAGCCTTGCAACGTAATGCAATTGGGCAGTTGACATTGAGTTCACTCAATCTCGCTGAGGGACAGTGGTGCTATCTGAGTGCAGAGCAAATGGCTTTGTTGGTACCCTCAGTGTGATTTGTCGTATGTTCAGTGCTTGCAATGATGCGCGTTCAGACTCATACTTGCGTCATAATTGATGCCAGGAGTGCAGCCATGAGAACTACCGTCACCATTGACGACGAACTGTATCGTCAAGCTCTTGAGATTGCCGACCCGTCCATGGATAAGGCCGATCTGTTTCGAGAAGCCATTAAAACCTTTGTACGCGTGCGTGCGGCCAAGCGTTTGGCGGCCTTGGGTGCAGCCATGCCCGAGATCGCTGAGGTCGCGCGCCGTCGCCCCGAGCCAGCCTGATGAGTGGTGTACTGGTCGATACTTCGGTGTGGATTGACCATTTTCGGAATGGCAATGAGGTGCTGGAGAGTTTACTAAGACGCGACTTGGCACTCACGCACCCCATGGTGATCGGCGAGATTGCTTGCGGCACACCGCCCGGCCCAAGGGCGCGAACCTTAGCCGACTTAGCTCTGCTTCCTATGGTTCAGCATGCCAGCCTGCACGAAACCATGGCGTTCATTGAGTCAGAGTCAATTTACGGGATGGGATGTGGGCTCGTTGACATGGTCTTGTTGAGCTCGACCTTACTGACCCCCGGCGCCAAGCTGTGGACGCTCGATCAGCGCTTGGCCGAATTGGCTGAGCGTTTCGGTGTGCTACATCGGGTCGCTGTGCACTGAGTTGCGCGCTATCACGCGCCACCTTTACCGGCGCTTCCCTGGATTAAATTACCACAGCAGCAAGAAATATTTCCCGCTTTCAAAATATCTCCCTATAATGCCGGTTCACGCTGAGCGAGTGTGAATTTATCTCTTTATTTCAAAGACTTACGGCATGCATCTTACTATTTTTGAAACACCGATAATCAATTCCGCGATGCGCTGGATTTCTGTCCGTCTGTTACGTTGGTCTGGTTGGAGGGTGGAAACCGATGCCCCGGATGCGCAAAAATATGTACTGATTGCCGCTCCCCATACCAGCAACTGGGATTTTCCGATCACACTCATGGTGTGCTTCGCGCTGCAACTGCGGGTTTACTGGATGGGTAAGGCGAGTTTGTTTCCGCCGCTGTTCGGTCATATCATGCACTGGCTCGGTGGTATTGCGGTCGACCGTAGTCGTTCCGGTAATTTGGTTCAGCATACGGTCGATGCCTTTCACGCCAATGCGCGCCTGACTGTGATCGTGCCACCGGAAGGCACACGCGGCAAAGTCACACACTGGAAAACCGGATTTTATTATATTGCACACGGTGCCGGCGTACCGATAGCGCTCGGCTATCTCGATTTTGGACGCAAAGCGGCTGGTATCGGGCCCTTATTTATGCCTACCGGCGATATTGTGCGTGATATGGAAGAAATCAAACAATTTTACAGCGGCATACAGGGAAAAAATCCCCAGCAATTTGATACCGGTGTTGCTGGGGAAGTGCAGTTAGCCTGTCGGATAGAAGAGGAATCTGCTCGGACTATTTCGGCTGCACCGTCTCTTTTGCCAGACCAAGCGGATCGGCCCGGTTCGCGCTAGCACGCAGCAGTAGCCAGCTCAGCGGCCGCAGAATCACTATTTGCGTTATGCGTTCGCAGTAGGGATGGGCAGTCAGCCAGACGATGGCGGCACTTGCGGCCAGCGACAAGCAAAGGCGGGTGGCAGCTTCCATGTGCAAAATTTGGCTCAGTATGCCGTAGTGTTGCAGGATGATTAAAGCCATGCCGTGCCATAAAAACACATACATAGATTGCCTGCCTATGCGCGCCAGCCCCAGATCTCTACGTGCCAACAGATACAACATGGCCAGTCCGAGCGTGGTGGAAACGGCAAACTGCAACAATTGGTACAGTGTTCCATGAACATTTGCCATGCCCAAGCGCTGCAGCGAGAAGCTGCCGTACAGCCAGCGATAATCAAAATTATCGGGTAACAGCGTCACCGCCAGCGCGGCCAGCGCGGCAATCGCCAGTGCAGCGATCAGGTAAACCTGTTTATAGTTCCGCAGCCAGTTCGTGCCCAAACTATAACCGAGCAAGAAATACGGGAAAAACATCAGTGTGCGCGCGCCGCTCAGAAAGTAGCCGGCCTGTGCAGAATAACTGCCCAGTAAGGCCAGTACCACGGCCAGTAATACCGGAAATTGCAAGCGTGCAAACAAGGGTAGCAGCAAACGCCAGCACAACAAGCTCAGCAGATACCAGAGCATCCAGTAGGGCGCGACCAAGCCGGCATACACGCTCATACTGCCTTGCAGTGCATATTCCGTCAATTCGTAAATGCACTCCATGCCTAGCAAGGGCGCGACGATGTTTTTGATCAATTGCAGCGATTGGGTTTCATCCAAATACGCTTTGGAAAAGATGCCGGATACCAATGCAAACATGGGCATGTGGAAGGCATACACAAACACCCAAATGGGTCGTAAAAACGCATCATTGGAGATATGCACTTCAATGAAGTGGCCGAATACCACTAAAAAAATCAAGACGCCTTTGATATTGTCGAGCGTGGTATTTCTGCTTAGTGTAGGGAAAGAGGGGGGAGAAGAGAGAGACATTGCCAACCAAGTGAACGTAACAAAACAGTCCATCATAAACGAAACAGCTGATAATCACTGAATCATACTTTGTAACGAAAAAAGACGGCGCATGATTTACGATGATAAGTCCGCATTAGACACAAAAAGTTTCTTTTTGGAAATTTCTATGCGTTACAATGTAGACTGGACAATAGCATCAGGTGGCTTGGCATGGCGATAGAAAAGTCAAAAGCGAGTCTGCTATCCGAGAAACTCGATTTTGAGCAAGTCGGGGAGCTTCCTCAGCCGGCTGCGAGCCAAGAACTCGATTTTTTTGACATGGACCTGAGCAAGCCGGCCATGCTGGAAGCATATTTGCCTTCCCCACCATTGGCACCGGTGCCAGAGCCCGTGCCTCTGCCGGCTGCGCTACTGAACCCGCCCCCCGCGCCAATCAAGCTGCTTGAGCCGGCCGTTGCGAGCAAAAAAAATACTCCGAAACCGAAAAAGACTGCCGCAAACGATAACTTTGCCCGCTATGCAGCAATCCTGACTCTATGCGGCCTGTTGCTTATTTTTGGCAGTATTTCGTATATTCGTCTTACCGATGGGCATGAAACCGCGCTTGCTTACCTACCTATGCCGCAAACCGTTGTCACTGTGGATGGCCAAGTGATCCGTATGCAATTGACTTTACAAGTCAGTAACGAGAATAAAGAGTGGTTGTTTCAGAATAAAGCCGCGTTCTCACAAATGACTCCCGTCATTATGTCGAAAATCGATCCTGACAACTTGCATACGACTGAAGGCTTTGAGATTGTTCGCGAGCAACTTCGAACAGAATTCAATCTTGCTTTGCATACCGATAAAATTCAGTCGGTCTTACTTGATGAATTATTAATGCAAAGCAATTAAGGAAGCGTGGTTTATCAAGCGCTGGCAGAAAGTGTGCCCGTGCTGGCAGCAAGGCTGCCGAGGTAAGCTTGCTGTACTTGCTGTGATTTGTCGCTGGTGCCAGTCGAGCTCTCTGAAGGCGTGCTGGCGTGCTGTTTTTCCGCACGCGCAGTGGCGAGTTTTTGAAGATAAGCTTGTTCTTCGGTTTGCGTCACCGTGCCATCTTCGTTGGTGTCGGCCGCTTCATAGGTTTTGCTGCTGCTGGTAGAACTGACCGCCGAACCACCCGCTGAGCCAGCCCCAGCTGCTGAACTTGGCGCGGAACTGCTACTCGATGCGGAGCTGGAACTTGACGCCGAAACCGCTGCCGTACTCGCCTCCGAGCTACTGCTGCTCAAACCCGTCGTGCGACTTTGATTGAATTGAGCGGTCAAGGCATCACTGAGACTTTGCAAGCCATTGCTCAATTCGCTCTGGCTCACCTGACCATTGCTATCGCTGTCGAGTTGCTTGAATAATTTATCAGCCGCTGCCGTGGCACTGCTTGTGCTGCTGCCGGTAGTGGTGCCAGCAGCGGCACTGTCAGTGGCAATCTGCGTGAAGCTTGATGCCAGTTCAGCCGGATCAATAAACCCCTGACCCTTGCTGTCGATCGCGGCTAAAGCCTGTTTTGCGCTCGCCGCCGAGCTTTGCGTCGAGAGATTACGCAGTGCGGTAGACAGGGCAGTAGTGCTGCTGCCAATGTTGATGCTGCTCATAGGGTTTCCTCAGTCTGGCTCACTGGCCGGCAAAATCCGGCACGCGAGTGTATGTCTAGTCCTCAGTGTGCCGCATCCAAGTTCTGGCAATGTTTCAGCTTTGTATCAATTTGCAGCTTTTTGTTTTATTGTCATCGCGCGGATTATTCCTGTCGCAGAAACTGCAGCAGTTTTTCCAGCGCATGCTGCACCGCTTGTGCGCGTACAGCACTGCGCTCGCCGCTGAAAACCAGCCGCTCGGTGTGTGTCACGCTGCCAATTTGCCAGCCGAAACAGACTGTGCCGACTGGCTTGCCCGGTACTGCACCGCTGGGGCCGGCAATACCGGTGGTCGATAAGGCGACATGCGCTTGCGAATTGGCGATAGCACCGGCCGCCATGGCGGCGGCAATTTCTTCACTGACGGCACCGTGTTGGGCGATCAGTGCTTCCGAAATATTCAGTAATTCGGTTTTGGACGAATTGGAGTAGGTGATAAATCCGCAGTCGAACCATTCTGAGGAACCAGCGATGTCGGTAATGGCATGGGCAACGCCACCGCCGGTACAAGATTCTGCTACGCTCAACAAGAGTTTTTTCGCTTTTAATTCGACGCCGACGGCGGCGGCAAGGTCTATGGCATTGCTCATTTTTTGACTCCTGGCTCGTTGATTAGGCGGAGCGAGCGCTCAATGCTGAGCAGCGCTGCACTTGGCTTTACTTTACCCCATGTCGGTATCAATGTGAAGCGCTCAGCTGATGCGCCACAGTGCCAAGCTCAGCAAGGTGAAAAAAGCTGCCACGATATCGTCCCACATGACACCGAAACCACCTTTGAAACGCTGGTCGAAATAGCGAATCGGTTGTGGTTTCACCATATCAAAAAAGCGAAATATCACAAACGCCCAAGTTTGACTGGCGAAATCAGCTGGCATAATGAACAGCAGTACCAACCAGAAGGCGATGATTTCATCCCACACCATACTGCCATGGTCGGGCGCACCGAGATTTTTTCCGGTCACATGACAAGCCCAGACGCCAATCAAAAAACCGACGCCAATCAGGATGCCCCAGGTGGTCGTCGAAAACAGGTCCGGCCAAGCTCGGCTGAGCAAGACAAAGCTAAGCCAAGCGAACAGTGTGCCACTGGTGCCGGGCATGACAGGCGAGAGGCCGCTACCAAAACCCTGTGCCAGCAAATGGGCCGGATGGCCCAGCATGAAGCGCGCGCTGGGCCGGCGGCCAGGCGCATGCGTCGGGTCAGGATGATTACTCATGGGCTATTAAAGTGGTCAAAGGATTCCAGTCTCAGGCTGACAGTTTTCATGTTCGTATCAAGCAGACGCAAGCCAGGCTGCGCCTCAATGCGGCCGATACGTGTGACGGCCGTGGCGCTGTGCAGTCCGGCCGCGAGCACGGCGGCACGCTGGCTGGACGGGGCGGTGAAACATAATTCATAATCGTCGCCGCCGCTGAGCGTGAAACGGCGTCGGATGGCTCGATCTTGCTGTTGCAAGGCGGGTCCGGCTGGCAGCGCATCGATGAATAAGGTCGCACCACAGTGCGAGCGTTCTAATATGTGACCGAGATCTCCGGCGAGGCCATCGGAAATATCCACTGCGGCATGGGCGATGCCGCGCAAGGCCAAGCCAAGCGCGACGCGTGGGGTGGGCGCATGCATGCGCGGTGCGGCCAAGTGTAAATCGGCTGGACTGAGTGCTAATTCGTGTAAATACCCAGCCAGCGCCAGACGGGCGTCGCCGAGTGTGCCGGAAACCCAGATGTCATCATCGTCGCGTGCAGCATCGCGGCGTAATGCCGAGCCTGGCGGCAGTTCGCCGAATACAGTCAGGCAGATATTGAGCGGCCCCTTGGTGGTATCTCCACCGATGAGACGGCAGCGGTGTTGGTCCGCCAAGCTCAGCAAACCTTGTGCGAATGCCGCCAGCCAGTCCGGCTCGGCGCTCGGCAGTGAGAATGCCAGCGTGAAACCGACCGGGCGCGCGCCCATCGCTGCCAGATCCGATAAATTCACGGCCAGACATTTATGCCCTAGCAGGGTAGGATCGGCATCGGCAAAAAAATGTCGACCCGACACCAACATATCGCTGGACACGGCCAATTGCATGCCCGGCGTCAGATTGAGCAGGGCACAGTCATCGCCGACGCCAAGTGCCAGTTGCTCGTCGGGCGCAGAGTGGTGCGCGAAGTAGCGCTTGATTAAATCGAATTCTGAAAGCATGCCGTCATTGTACCTTGGGACGGGCAGATTTCATTCAAGGGAGGCGCGGATTTACTCCAAGCGGTTTGCCCGCCGCCACTGAGGCCTTAGCTTGCTGCTGCCATCGCCACCTCGGCCAGCAAACTTTGACGCCATTTGGCATCTTGCGGCCCCACTGCGAAACCACGCAAACTGCCTGCCTCATCAAAATAACGACTCACCGTTGCCATATTGACGACCTCTGTTTGCCAGCTACCTTTACTACCTATACCAGGCGGCAGTAAAGCGAGTGGAAAACTCGGTGTTTTGACCAACACTGGGGCGGCCTTGAATTCGATCGGCGTCAAGCTGCCACCCAGGCTGGCGGCAATCGCGCGTGCGGCTGCCATCAGTGGTGCCACATATGGCAAAGTGCTGCGACTGCCGTCCGGCAGTGTGTATTGCGCGCAATCGCCCAAAGCAAAAATCTGCGCGTTGCTGGTGCGGCCAAAGGCATCGACCAGAATGCCGCGATCGCAAGCCAACTGCGATGTAGCGGCCAGACGCAGATCGGCACGCAAGCCAACGGCAGACAACACCAGATCGGCATCGATGACGTCGCCGTTTGCCAGCGTGACGCATAAACCGTGGCCATCGCGATCGACTGCAGTAGCCGAAGTCCCCATTTGCAGCGTGACTCCGCGCGCTTCAAGCGCCACGCGCAATGCCAGCGAAACCGGTTCCGAAGCCAGTGCTGCCAGTGGTCGTGCATTCGGATCGATCAGCGTGATGCGGTAGCCGGCACCACTGAGGTCGTCGGCAAACTCACAGCCGATCAGACCGGCGCCGAGAATTGCGATACGCGCTGCCGGACCGACTGCCTCGACTTGCTCACGTAAGCGGGCATAGTCGGCCAGGGTATTGACGGATAACACCTCGGCGGCGGCGGTGCCAGCGATCGGCAGGCGAATCGCTTGAGCACCGACTGCCAACACCAACTGTGAAAACTCGAAAGCACCTGCTGCGGTGACCAGACTGTTGCTGGTCTCATCAATCCGCAGCACTTCCGTACCGGTCAGGATAGTGGCGTTGAGCTGTTCCGCCATTTGCAGCGCACTTTGATTACGCAGCATCGCTGCGGTCTTGGCCTGAGCAAAAGCGTTCGAGAGCATAGGCTTGGAGTAAAAATCACCGGCATCGGCGGTGATGATCAGCAGCGGCGTCGTTTTGTCGAGTTTGCGGAACTCGCGTGCCACGGTATATGCCGCGAGACCGGAACCGATGAGGGCGATCGGCTTCATGCTTACAGTTCCACCATGTCGAAGTCGGCTTTGGCGACGCCGCAGTCCGGGCATTCCCAGTCTTCAGGAATGTCATCCCAGCGCGTGCCAGCGGCAATGCCTTCTGCCGGCATGCCAAGTGATTCATCATAGATAAAACCGCAAACGATACATTGATAAGTTTTCATAGTGTCCTCAGAATAAGTAAATGGGTAGTTGATGCTGCGAGCAGCTCAGGAGTTCTTGGCCAATACGGCGCGGTAATGATTGGCATGACGTTCTTCTACCTTGGCCAAGGCGGCAAAACGCTTGGCGGCGACTTCGAGGGTACGTTTGAAATTTTCCGCATGGACTTTCGATTCGGCGATCTGCTCGTCATACTCAGCGACCGCAGCATGATTCCCTTCTTCGATGGCGAGGTGGCGGAACTTCGGATACATTTCAGTGTATTCATAAGTTTCACCTTCAATCGCGATTTCGAGCGCGCGCTGTGGTGTCATTTCTGTTTTTGGGTACAACAAATCGAGATGGCCGAATGCATGCATGACTTCTTGATCCGCTGTCGCTTCAAATGCCTCGGCGATCTCGATCGCGCCGGCCGCACGTGCCAGTTTGGCGAAATAACGGTATTTGATGTGCGCCATCGATTCGCCGGCAAAAGCCGCTTCAAGATTTTGTATCGTGACGGATGGTGTAGTAACTGTGCTCATGGTGATACTCCTGGGTGAGGTAAGTGGTGACGAAGAGTTTCGTTCTCTTTCGAACTGATGACCATAGTAAAGCTTGCTGAATCATTTGTGAAATTGATTGTATAAACATGTGCGATAGCTATTTACTATAAATTACTTATTAATAGTGCAATCTCTTGTATATCCTTATGCGTTAAAAGCATGGAAGTCGTACAAATACGTATAAAGTTAGAGTGGTCCCTCTGCTAAAATTACCAACCCACGTAAGTTATCCGTCAGTAAACAGAAAGAAGGCCGGCCCAATGGATTCGTCATCAGATCAAAAAGAACAAATGCGTCAACAACTGCGTCAGGCAGCGCTCGAGTATCACGAGTTCCCGACACCAGGTAAAATCAGTGTTACCCCGACCAAGCAATTGACCAACCAACGCGATCTGGCGCTGGCGTACTCTCCAGGTGTGGCCGCTCCCTGCGAAGAAATTGTGGCCGATCCTACTGCCGCGTTTAAATACACGGCACGCGGCAACCTGGTTGGCGTGATCACGAACGGCACGGCCGTACTGGGACTCGGTAATATCGGTCCACTGGCTTCCAAGCCGGTTATGGAAGGCAAGGGCGTCTTATTCAAAAAATTCGCCGGCATCGACGTCTTCGATATTGAAATCGATGAATCTGATCCTGACAAGCTGGTCGACATCATCGCTGCGCTCGAACCGACCTTTGGCGGTATCAATCTGGAAGACATCAAAGCACCGGAATGCTTCTATATAGAACGCAAGCTGCGCGAGCGGATGAAAATCCCGGTTTTCCATGATGATCAGCACGGTACCGCCATCATTGTCGGTGCGGCCATCCTCAATGGCTTGAAAGTCGTTGGCAAAGACATCAAAAAAACCAAGTTGGTCGTTTCCGGTGCCGGCGCAGCCGCCTTGGCTTGTCTTGACTTGATCGTCGATCTTGGCTTTCCTCTGGAAAACATCTTCGTCACCGACTTGGCCGGCGTGGTCTATGTTGGTCGCGTCGAGTTGATGGATCCCGATAAAGATCGGTTCGCCCAACATACCAGCGCACGTACGCTGCGCGAAGTCATGCCCGATGCCGATATTTTCCTCGGTTTGTCGGCTGCCGGCGTGCTCAAGCCGGACATGGTTAAACTGATGGCCGCCAATCCTTTGATTCTGGCGCTGGCTAACCCGACCCCGGAAATTCTGCCGGAAGAAGTCAAGGCAGTGCGTGATGACGCCATCATGGCGACCGGCCGTTCCGATTTTCCGAATCAAGTTAACAACGTTCTATGTTTCCCGTATATTTTCCGCGGCGCGCTCGACTGTGGTGCCACGACCATCACGCGTGAAATGGAAATCGCCGTGGTTCACGCGATCGCCGAATTGGCGCAAGCGGAACAATCGGATGTGGTCGCTTCGGCCTACGGCATCGATAACCTGTCATTCGGTCCTGAATACCTGATCCCGAAACCATTTGATCCGCGCTTGATGATCAAGATCGCACCGGCCGTCGCCAAAGCGGCCGAAGAGTGCGGTGTGGCGGCGCGTCCTATCCAAGACATGCAAGCGTACGTCGAAAAATTGCAGCAATTCGTCTACCATAGCGGCACTTTCATGAAGCCCATATTCCAGATCGCTAAAAAAGCACCGGCCGAGCGCAAGCGCATCGTCTTTGCTGAAGGCGAGGAAGAGCGGATTCTGCGTGCGGTGCAAGTCATCGTTGACGAAAAGCTGGCAGCACCAATATTGGTCGGTCGTCCACATATTTTGGCGCAGCGGGTAGAAAAATTCGGTTTGCGTATTCGTCCTGGCGTCGATTTCGAAGTCATCAATCCGGAATTTGATCCACGTTATCGTGATTACTGGCAGACTTACCATGCCATGACAAGTCGTAGTGGCGTGACCGAGCAGTACGCTAAGCTGGAAATGCGTCGTCGTCACTCGCTCATCGGTGCGATGATGATCCACAAAGGCGATGCCGACGGCATGATCTGCGGTACCTTTGGCACCACCGGTTTGCATCTCAATTACATCAACCAAGTACTCGGCAAGCGCCCTGGCGTCAAGGTTAACGCCGCGATGAATGCCTTGGTGCTGCCGGATCGTCAATTGGTGCTGGTCGATACGCATGTCAATGAAAATCCTAGCGCTGAACAGATCGCTGAAATCACGATCTTGGCAGCGGAAGAAATGCGTCGCTTCGGCTTACTGCCGAAGGTAGCCTTGATGTCGCATTCCAATTTCGGTTCCAGCAACAGTGAATCGGCGCAAAAAATGCGCGCTGCCTTGGCAATTATTCATCGTGATGCACCGGACCTCGAAGTTGACGGGGAAATGCATGGCGATACGGCACTCGATGGTGCCTATCGCAAGAAAATGATGCCGACCTCAACATTGAAGGGCGATGCCAATCTCTTGGTCATGCCAAATATTGATGCAGCCAACATCGCCTACAATTTGCTCAAGACGACGGCTGGGAACAATGTGGCAATCGGTCCGATCTTGCTCGGTTGCGCCAAGCCGGTACATATCTTGACACCATCGGCGACGGTACGTCGTATCGTCAACATGACAGCCTTGTGTGTTGTTGATGTGGTTGCTGAACGCTAAGTTGTTTCGCGTAAAAAAGCCACAATCGTCTGATTGTGGCTTTTTTTTTGCTTTGACATTGTTATTTGTCGTTTGCTTGCGCTCCTCACCCGACTAACTAATTGTGACCACGGTAGGAATACAGCCTGGCACTGGCCATGATGCGCTCGCGCTCAAAGGGCGTGAGCACGTCTGGCATGCTGTAAACCGACGAAACATTGGTGGCCTGACGTAAGCCTATGCGCAGCAGCGACTTATTTTGATGCAGAGTGAGGACGTGAGCGGCTGCTACAGGTGAGCTTTGCACCACATTACTCACATTCGAAACGACCAGCGATAACTTCGCGCGGCCGGGGCTGAGCAATTGATTGCCCTTTTCCGCCTGTGCTGCGTCGATTTGACTCAGCGTTGACGATGCGGGTAGATCCGCGATCATTCTTATTATCATAAATACATATCCGTGCCGAAGTTCGTTGAGCGCCTCAGTATTAAACGTATGAGGTGTTTGATGAAACGACGTGCGCACAATCCTGTTGGTCATAACGGCAGTTTGCCGCGTAATCAAGCAAGCTCTGACGAGCCTGACTCATTTTTTCGAATACTAACTGATTCGCGTCAGCTCTGTTTGTAGGAAAATTCTGAACTTGATATCTTTCCCATGATAATGCTTAGAAACAAGTAAAAAATTGTTTCAAAGTTGTTTTATTGGAACTCTTCCGGTAGGCACTACGTCGGAAGCTTTCTCGCAGTGCCCATGCTGGTCATCAAAAAACATATGTGGTTTGAATGCCGCCAGAATTGCCGACTTATTAACGCCACCCATAAAAAACGTCTCATCGATCACAATATTCCAGGCCCGCAAAGTACGGATCACGCGCTCATGGGCCGGTGAAGCGCGCGCCGTGACCAATGCTGTGCGCAAAGGGAAAGCCCGACCGTCTGGCGTTTTGAAATGGTTTTGTAAATAAGCCAGTGCCATCAGTAAACGGGCGAAGGGGCCTTGAGGCAGGGGCTTGTTGGCATTGTCGCGTTCATGCTGTTCAAACGCTTCGACCCCATGCTCTTGATAAATCCGTTCCGACTCATCGGAAAATAACACCGCATCGCCATCGAAGGCGATCCGTATCTGCTCCATATCGGCGGCATTCGGTGGCAGCGGATACAGCATGGCCGAAGCAATACCGGAATTAATCGCCGCTTGAGTATCATCTTCATGCAAGGATAAAAACAGACTGATGTTAAACGCTTGTAAATAAGGTGCCAGCGGTGCACCACCGCTGAGGGCCGCGCGGGTGATGTCGAGACCGTAATGCGCAATGGAATTAAAGATACGCAGGGAGGTTTCGGAAGAGTTGCGCGACATGACCACGACTTCGACCAGTCGTATACCGGGAGTGAGGGCATTTAATTTCAACAGTGCCTTGACCAGCGCAAACCCGGCACCTGGCTTGAGTATCGTATTTTCATGAAGCAGTTGATGTTGGCGAAAGCTGTCGAGACCCTGAGTTTGAAAAATCGTGTCTTCGGTTTCGAGGTCGAACAGCGCCCGAGAGGAAATACCGACGACTAATAAGTTATCGAGAGAAAAAGCCATAGTAATCAGTGTGCCTTTATTATTTGGCTTTGCGAAAAGTCAGATTGATTCTTTGTTCACCGAGCAGTGGGTCAGCACTGCCGCACAGTGATTGTACGCCGTGGTACAACAAGCGTGCCGCACCACCCCAGACCAAGACATCACCGTGCTCGAGCAGCAGACGGCTCAGTTTAGCATCACGCGTCAAACCGCCGAAGACGAAATTGGCGGACATGCCGAGCGAGATAGATACGATGGGTGCCTGAAAATCCGCTTCATCTTTATCTTGGTGCAGAGACAAGCTGGTATCGCGCAGGTAGCGGTTGATCAGGCAACTGTCGGGTACGAAGTCCGGATAACCAGCCGCCGCCGCTGCCGCTGCAGCGAGTTCGAGGAATAGTGGCGGCATGGTCGGCCATGCTTGTCCTGTCAGCGGGTCGAAGTTTTCGTAGCGATAGCCGCGGGCATCGGAAACCCAACCATAGCTGCCGCAACTGCTATTGTGTACTTGTATCCGACGTCCGCCCGGCGTATGCATTTGACGCCATGGCGCCTGTGCCGTGATGTGAGCGATGGCGGCGGATAAAGCCTCTGCCTGATGCTGCGCATGGCGATGTAATAGTATGGCACCCGGCAGCAGTGCTTCATTCCATGGGTGCGTCAATTCTTCTTGGTCGAACAGCGAGTAAGTCATGCTTATGTGATTGTCGTTTGGACCTTCTAAGTATAAGGCCAGACGCAATTTCTTTTCTTTACCCCCTTGCATTGTAGTCGTGCTCTTGATATAGTCCGCCTCCCGCTGACGAGTGCAGCGAGAGAGTAAAGCAAAGTAAGCAAGACAGCAAAACCCGGCAGCGTTAAAAAACGCCGCGCAGTAAAACAGGGTGTTGACAGTCAAGCGCAAATGCCTCATAATCTCGTTTCTCTGCTGCTAACGAACACAACGCTTCGTAGCAAACCTCGCAAGAGGAAGCGGAAAAGAATACGGTTCTTTAACAATTAACAGTCAATAAATGTGAGCACTTGATGAAAGCGCACCGACTAAATTTATTTAGTCGGCATGCTTAAAAAATATCAAATGCTTCACAAGAAATAAAATAGGAAAATCATTTAGCAATAGATGATGGAACTGTCAGTATTTTGAGTGAGCGATCTGTCGGCAACGACAGAGTTCAGAAATGAACACAAAAACAGAGATTAAACTGAAGAGTTTGATCCTGGCTCAGATTGAACGCTGGCGGCATGCCTTACACATGCAAGTCGAACGGCAGCACGGAATGGGGTAACCCGGCCTGGTGGCGAGTGGCGAACGGGTGAGTAATATATCGGAACATACCCTAGAGTGGGGGATAACGTAGCGAAAGTTACGCTAATACCGCATACGCACTAAGGTGGAAAGTGGGGGATCGCAAGACCTCATGCTCATGGAGTGGCCGATATCTGATTAGCTAGTTGGTAGGGTAAAAGCCTACCAAGGCGACGATCAGTAGCTGGTCTGAGAGGACGACCAGCCACACTGGAACTGAGACACGGTCCAGACTCCTACGGGAGGCAGCAGTGGGGAATTTTGGACAATGGGCGCAAGCCTGATCCAGCAATGCCGCGTGAGTGAAGAAGGCCTTCGGGTTGTAAAGCTCTTTTGTCAGGGAAGAAACGGCATGCTCTAATACAGCGTGCTAATGACGGTACCTGAAGAATAAGCACCGGCTAACTACGTGCCAGCAGCCGCGGTAATACGTAGGGTGCAAGCGTTAATCGGAATTACTGGGCGTAAAGCGTGCGCAGGCGGTTATATAAGTCAGATGTGAAATCCCCGGGCTCAACCTGGGAACTGCATTTGAGACTGTATGGCTAGAGTGTGTCAGAGGGGGGTAGAATTCCACGTGTAGCAGTGAAATGCGTAGATATGTGGAGGAATACCGATGGCGAAGGCAGCCCCCTGGGATAACACTGACGCTCATGCACGAAAGCGTGGGGAGCAAACAGGATTAGATACCCTGGTAGTCCACGCCCTAAACGATGTCTACTAGTTGTCGGGTCTTAATTGACTTGGTAACGCAGCTAACGCGTGAAGTAGACCGCCTGGGGAGTACGGTCGCAAGATTAAAACTCAAAGGAATTGACGGGGACCCGCACAAGCGGTGGATGATGTGGATTAATTCGATGCAACGCGAAAAACCTTACCTACCCTTGACATGTACGAAAGCCTGAAGAGATTTAGGTGTGCTCGCAAGAGAATCGTAACACAGGTGCTGCATGGCTGTCGTCAGCTCGTGTCGTGAGATGTTGGGTTAAGTCCCGCAACGAGCGCAACCCTTGTCATTAGTTGCTACATTTAAGGTGAGCACTCTAATGAGACTGCCGGTGACAAACCGGAGGAAGGTGGGGATGACGTCAAGTCCTCATGGCCCTTATGGGTAGGGCTTCACACGTCATACAATGGTACATACAGAGGGCCGCCAACCCGCGAGGGGGAGCTAATCCCAGAAAGTGTATCGTAGTCCGGATTGTAGTCTGCAACTCGACTGCATGAAGTTGGAATCGCTAGTAATCGCGGATCAGCATGTCGCGGTGAATACGTTCCCGGGTCTTGTACACACCGCCCGTCACACCATGGGAGCGGGTTCTGCCAGAAGTAGTTAGCTTAACCGTAAGGAGGGCGATTACCACGGCAGGGTTCGTGACTGGGGTGAAGTCGTAACAAGGTAGCCGTATCGGAAGGTGCGGCTGGATCACCTCCTTTCTAGAGTAGCGCCGTAGTTGAGTGTTCACTTTTATTGACTGTTAAATTAAATAACGAGAAA